>NZ_JAUBSB010000068.1:0-27258 GCF_036702135.1 Microcoleus sp. LAD1_D3
ATATTGAGATTTCTACAAAACTGGCACCAAAGACATCTTCAACAATTCTTGTGGGAAATAGCGCTTAAGCATCCTGCGGGCCCTAGACGAGCTTTTGTGTAGATGAGTAATAATTCACCAAAAAAACTAAAGCCCTTTTCCGTTGTTGCGGGAAAAGAGCTTTAGTTTATTATTAACCTGGCACTGAGCTATTTTACCGGGCAGTGACCCGCCGAGTATCTTCGCCATAGCAACGTTTAACAACCGAGTTCGGGATGGATCGGAGTGGTTCCATTACATCATAAGCACCAGGAAAGCTTTGAAAACTTTTTATCCTGTGTCTGCGTTAAGTCAGATGCGTTGCATCTCTTTCGCTCGACTTAATTACCTTATCAAGTTTTCCCCTGTCTGTCAACCCCTTTGCCAAAAGTTTTTTTCCCTCGCCCGAAACCGCTGGAATTATCGGGGTTTGAGGTCGGGTTTGGGGGTGCGGCAGATCGACCTTTAAGTCACAAGTCCAAAAAAGCCGCCTCGGTCCCCTGTTCTCTGCGAATCTTCCCGTCCTTTACAAACCACGCCACGACCTGCTTAACTGTTAATTGTTCGATTGGGATCTCGGCTTCTGTCGCAATTTGCCTCAAAGGCCGCAAAGACGCCACCACCAAATTCGTAAAAAAGTTTTCAAAACTCGCATCAAGTTCGATCGACCCTTTAATACTCTCATCATTCTTAATCCAATCCATCACCTGCCCATTAGTCACCTCAGCCACCGGCAAACCAGTCTCCCCAGAAATTTGCTTCAGCACCCTCAAAGCATAAATTGCCACCCGCGCCGAAAACTTCTCCTTCGACGACAGCAGCGCCATATCAACTTCGGCACACTCTTCCGGCTTTAAAAAATTTGCTAGCGGTTCCATATATTAAAAATTGGTAATTGCTAATCGGTAATTGGTAATCCCTGACATCCGTGACATCCGTTACACTCATCCGTTGCCGAACTTTCATCCGTTACATCCGTTAAATCCGTTAGAAAATCCGTTGCCGAACTTCTTCCTTCCTTCTTGCAATCAAATAACCACAGCGGTGTTCCCCATCAATAATCCAGTGAGTCCGCTCCACAATACAATCCGGCAAAACCGCCGCAAACATTTCCAACTCATTGCCACACACACTCGGAAAAGTTTCAGCAACATTAGAAATCGCGCAGTTGTGTTCCATCAACACAAATCGATCGCCCTTAACGTCGCGATCGCACATCCCAACCTCTACAGATTCTACAGGATAACACTCAGCCATATAACCTTCAGCCCTGCGGAGTTCCACCAACTTAGTCACCCTCTCTTGCAGCGAACCCGCACCCACCAGCCTGCGATAGTCCGTAGCCTTGCGCTGCCACTGTTTTCGCAGGATACTAATCACTTGCTCGCGGCCGACGGTTTCCGCCAAAGTATCCAAGAAAGAGACTGCAAAATCGCCGTAACGGTTCGGGAATCGATCGCGCCCCAAACTGGTAAGCTCATAAATGTGCTGCGGTCGCCCCATCCCAGCCTGAACCGACTGATACTGAATCAGCCCCTCCGCCTCCAAATCCTTCAAATGACGGCGAATCGCCTGCGGGCTGATATCCAAACACTCCGCCAACTCAAGAGCCGTCCCTTTATCCCCCTTAAGCAAATATTGCAGGATGTCTTGTTTCGTGGAAGTCTGCTGAGTAGTCTCCATCATCTTCACAAAAAATTATTAATTTGACTTTGACAATATCACTATTGTTAATGTAGCTTAAAATATAGTAAAGCAACAAAATTGTTGTTTAACTTCCCAGAGCAGTCCTGCAGAACTCGCTCAAGCCCAGACAGGCATTGCCCCGTCTGCCATCCAGAGAGCATTATCTAGAACACTGAACACGCAAAATAATGAGTTCTACCACAGTCAAAACCTTAGTCAACCAACCCTACAAATACGGTTTCGTCACCGACATCGAATCAGACACCATCCCCCGCGGCTTGAGCGAAGATGTAGTGCGCCTGATTTCCTCCAAGAAAAACGAACCGGAATTCATGCTGCAATTCCGCCTCAAAGCATACCGGAAGTGGCTGACAATGACCGAGCCCACCTGGCCCCACGTCAACTATCCCGCGATCGACTACCAACAAATTATCTACTATTCCGCGCCCAAACAAAAGCCCAAAAAGCTCAACAGTTTGGACGAAGTAGACCCGACACTCCTAGAAACCTTCGAGAAACTCGGCATTCCCCTATCCGAACAAAAACGGCTCGGAAATGTCGCCGTCGATGCCGTTTTCGACAGCGTTTCAATTGCCACAACATTTAGAGAAAAGTTAGCCAAAGATGGCGTTATTTTCTGTTCCATCTCAGAAGCCGTCAAAGATTATCCCGAACTAATAGAAAAATATCTCGGCAGCGTCGTACCAGTCGGCGATAACTTTTTCGCAGCCCTCAACTCCGCCGTATTCAGCGACGGTTCCTTTGTTTACATTCCCAAAGGCGTCAAATGCCCAATGGAATTGTCAACCTATTTCCGCATCAATAACGGAGATTCCGGTCAGTTCGAGCGCACACTAATTGTTGCAGAAGAAAACAGTTCTGTTTCTTACTTAGAAGGCTGCACCGCGCCGATGTTTGACACCAATCAACTGCACGCCGCCGTCGTGGAATTGGTAACAATGGACAATGCAGACATCAAATACTCCACAGTGCAAAACTGGTACGCCGGCGACGCTAATGGCAAAGGCGGCATTTACAACTTCGTGACGAAACGGGGTTTGTGTCAAGGAGTCAATTCTAAGATTTCTTGGACACAAGTAGAAACCGGTTCTGCGATTACTTGGAAATATCCCAGTTGCGTGTTAGTCGGCGACAACTCGGTGGGCGAATTCTACTCGGTAGCGCTGACAAATAACAAACAGCAAGCTGACACCGGCACCAAAATGATTCACGTTGGTAAAAATACTCGCAGCACGATTATTTCTAAGGGAATTTCTGCCGGAAATTCATCCAACAGCTATCGCGGCTTGGTGAAAATGGGGCCGAATGCTAAAGGCTCTCGCAATTACTCTCAGTGCGATTCGATGCTGATTGGGGATAACGCTCAAGCGAATACTTTCCCTTATATTCAAGTGCAGAACCACACTGCTAAAGTGGAACACGAAGCTTCTACTTCTAAAATTGGGGAAGAGCAATTGTTCTTCTTCGCACAGCGGGGAATTTCCGCAGAAAATGCTATTTCGATGATGATTAGCGGTTTCTGTAAAGATGTTTTCAATCAGTTACCGATGGAATTTGCGGCGGAAGCTGATAAGCTGTTAAGTTTGAAACTCGAAGGAAGTGTCGGATAATTTACCCTCGTTACCAGGTCGATTTTATTGCTGGCCGCTTAACGTCAAACCGAGCGTCCAGCAGGGGTTTCAACCCTTGCCTCAAAGCTAAAGTCCTCTAAAGAGGACTAATGAGTTTAAAAATTTTCTTCTCAGTCCTCTTCAGAGGACTTAAGCTTTGAGACAGGGAATTCATTCCCTGGCGGACTATCGATTTAACGTTAAATTGTCACCAATGGGTACAGCCTAGGAACGGGAAGAAAAAACTGTAAACTGCATTGAGGAAAAGGACAAAAATAGATGATTGTAGAAAATAGTCAAGTGGTGCTAGCCGTCCGCGATTTAACTGCGAATGTGGAAGATACCCAAATCCTTAAGGGTTTAAATCTGGAAATTAAATCGGGTGAAATTCACGCGATTATGGGCCCCAACGGTTCGGGAAAAAGCACTTTATCCAAAATATTAGCGGGTCATCCTGCTTATACGGTAACGGGCGGAGAAGTTATTTTTCTGGGTCAAAATTTGCTGGCATTAGCGCCAGAAGAACGCTCTCTGGCTGGCGTGTTCCTAGCGTTCCAATATCCTTTAGAAATTCCCGGCGTTAGCAATCTGGATTTCTTGCGCGTGGCTTACAATTCTCACCGCAAACATCGCGGCTTGGAAGAATTGGATGCTTTTGATTTCCAAGATTTAATCGAGGACAAGCTGGATATTGTCAAGATGAATGATTCTTTTTTAGGCCGCAGCGTTAATGAGGGTTTTTCCGGCGGCGAGAAAAAGCGAAATGAAATTTTGCAAATGGCGCTGTTGGAACCGAAGTTAGCTATTTTGGATGAGACTGATTCGGGTTTGGATATCGATGCTCTCAAGATAGTCGCCGGCGGTGTGAATCAGTTGTCAAATGCTGAAAATTCAATGTTAGTGATTACTCACTATCAGCGGTTGCTGAATTACATTATTCCTGATTTTATTCACGTCATGGAAGCCGGTAGAATTATCTTGACTGGCCCGAAAGAGTTGGCGCTGGAATTGGAAGAGCGCGGTTATGACTGGGTTGTGGAAGAGGAAGCAGCAGGAGTAGGCGCGCGATGATGAATACGCAAGTTGCTAGTAGGGAAATGTTTTTGACTGATTTGGTGAATCAGTGCAGCAAGTTGGGCGCAGCTAATAACGAAAGTTCTGCTTACGGGTTGCAGGATTTGCGGGATGCGGCGACTCAATACGTGCTTTCTTCAAGTTTTCCGACGGTGAGGGATGAAGAATGGCGCTTTACTGATTTGTCGTCAGTGTTGCAAATTCCTTTTCATATACCCCAGAGCAATCAGTCACAAGTTAAGCTGACTGATATCATTATGCCAGTGAAAAATCGGGATGATTTACCATTAAGATTGGTATTTGTCAACGGTTTTTATGCGCCGGATTTGTCAACGGTGAATTTGCCGAATTTGCCGAATTTGCCGCTCGACTTTTACGCAGGTAATCTATCCAATGTACCCGAAAAATATCAAGGGCGCATCAGCGATGTTTTGAGCAAGCACAGACAGCAAACCGAGGTGTTTACGGCGCTGAATACTGCGGGTTTGGCGGATTCTGCGGTGGTGTTCGTGCCGGCCAATATGTCGATCGACCTTCCGATTCACTTGCTGTTCCTGACAGCGCCTGGTGCATCTCCCACGATGTCCCAGCCGCACTGCTTGGTCATAGCTGAGCCTGGAAGCAATGTGACGCTGGTTGAGGATTACGCAACTATCGGTAATGTCCCTGCATTTACGAATGCTGTAACCGATGTTGTTGTCGGCGAAAACGCCACTGTGAATCACGTTCGGCTGCAGCGGGAAGGTGGGGAAGTTGTTCATATCGGCAAAAGTGCGATCGAGCAATCTCGTAATAGCCGTTACACTTGCCATGCTATCAGCTTGGGAGGCAAAATATCACGGCACAATTTAGAAGTATTTCAGCGCGGCGAAGCCACTGAAACAACTTTAAACGGCTTAAGCGTAGCCTTTGGGGAACAGTTGGCGGACACTCACAGTTTAATCGATTTTAATCACCCTCACGGTACAAGCCGCCAATTGCACAAGTGCATTGTCGGTAACAAAGCTCGCGCTGTATTTAACGGCAAAGTTTTCGTTCGCAAAGCCGCACAATTGACAGATGCTGGACAATTGAGCCGAAACTTGTTGCTGTCGCCGAGAGCTCGCGTAGACACTAAACCGCAGTTGGAAATTGTTGCCGACAACGTTAAATGTTCCCACGGTGCAACTGTCAGTCAATTAGAAGATGATGAACTTTTCTACTTGCAAAGTCGCGGTTTGGATTTAGAAAGAAGCCGCTATTTGCTAATCGATGCTTTTGCCGCCGAAATTCTCAATCTGTTGCCAATTGTAGGTGTGGCGAAAATGCTTTCTACCTGCGTGGCTATCCAAGGATAAAAGAATTAGCAACAGCGTCGAAGCCTGTTCCACAAAAATAAATGTTCCTGTGGGGTGGGCTTCTAGCCCGCCCAGAATCAGCAACAGCGTCGAATCCTGTTCCACAAAAATAAATGTTCCTATGAGGTGGGCTTCTACCCCGCCCATAATCAGCAACAATACTAACTTCTGAAATTTATGACACTTATTCAAGAAAAAACACTTGCCTCAAAAGTTCGCGGCGACTTCCCAATTTTGAATGAAAAAGTAAATGGCAAACCGCTCGTTTATTTAGACAATGCAGCTACTTCTCAAAAACCCCTAGCTGTACTCAACGCTTGGCGTGATTACTACGGACAATACAATGCAAACGTGCACCGCGGCGCCCACACTCTCAGCGCCAAAGCGACTGATGCTTACGAAGGTGCGAGAGACAAAGTTGCGGCGTTTATAAACGCCGCGTCGCGGCAAGAAATTGTTTACACTCGCAACGCCACCGAAGCGATTAATTTGGTTGCTTATTCTTGGGGTTTGAGCAATTTGCAAGCCGGAGATGAAATTATCCTGTCGGTGATGGAACACCACAGCAATCTCGTTCCGTGGCAAATGATGGCTCAAAGAACCGGTGCGGTGCTGAAGTTTGTCGAGTTAACGGAAACTAACGAGTTTGATTTGGAACAGTTTAAAACCCTGATTTCCCATAAAACTAAGTTGGTGTCAACCGTTCACGTTTCTAATACTTTGGGCTGCATCAGTCCAGTCAAAGAAATCTGCAAAATTGCCCATAGTTTCGGCGCAAGAGTTTTAATAGATGCTTGCCAAAGCGTGCCGCACATGATAGTAGACGTGCAAGCAATAGATTGCGATTGGCTGGTTGCTTCCGGTCACAAAATGTGCGCTCCCACCGGCATCGGTTTTCTGTACGGTAAACTGGACTTGCTGAGAGAAATGCCTCCGTTTTTTGGCGGCGGCGAGATGATTGCTGACGTGTTTTTAGAATATTCAACTTATGCCGATTTGCCGCACAAATTTGAGGCCGGCACGCCTGCAATCGGAGAGGCGATCGCCCTTGGTGCAGCAATCGATTATCTTAGTAACATTGGCATGGATAAGATTCACGCTTGCGAAGCAGAATTGAATGCTTATATGTTCCAACAATTGCGGCAAATTCCCGAAATCAAAATTTACGGGCCACAACCAGACAGCAACGGCGAAGGTAGGGCAGCTTTGGCGGCATTTACAGCCGGAGAAATTCACCCTCAAGACTTGTCTACCTTGTTAGATCAGGAGGGAGTCGCCATTCGTTCCGGGCATCACTGCACGCAAGCTTTGCACCGCTATTTGAATATTTCATCTACGGCGCGGGCGAGTTTGTATTTTTACAATACTCGCGAGGAGATTGATGTGTTTGTGAAAGCGTTGAAAGAGACGATCGACTTTTTTGGTGGGATTATGGGATAATTTGGTAGGGTGGGCATTTGCCCACCTTGTTAGAACATTGTTTGCCTTTGCCGAGCGGAATATCTCGTGAAAATAGTTGAGTATTATAGTTTAATAATACAACCACTAAAAAACATGAATCAATATCCTATTATCCTCATGCCCGACCCTGTTATTCAAGCTATGAATGCAGTTCCCTTCACATGGAAATTTAGTGAACCCAAACCTTTACCTCCTAGTTATAAGCCCCAACCAATTGATGTACTTTTGTTTTTTTATAAATCTCTGCCATTAATTATTCCTTTTGCAACTATTGGTCTAATTGCCAGTAGAAATATTATCATTAGTTTCTATATTTCTGTAGGTGGCATTTTGGTTACTGCCTTGAACTTCTGGCAACAACAAATGTATTACTTACGAACAATTAATCAATACAAGCAACAAATGCGCGATTATAAAGATTTGTTAGCAGAATGGAAAAAGTGTGAGATTCAGCATAAACGGCAGATAGCAGAATCCCAAAAACCTGAAAAAATAAAACAGTATCGCTATCAGATAATTAAAGACATTATCATAAAAACCGTCCCTCCTGAAGGTAGAATTATCAGTACAAAGTCTCAGTGGGTTGAAAGTAAATTTTATAAGAACTTACAGCAATTATTCCCCGATAAAATTTATAACAATTTAATCATCCAAAAATCCCACTCCTATCAACCTTACTGTATAGAAATTTCTTATTTTGATAAGTTAACAAATTTACGTATAGATATAACAATTGATCAACCTTATCACTATGAAAGCGGTGAGCCTAAAAATTACGAAGTGCTTGTCCAAGAAAATCAGCGCCATCAACTATTTTTAGAAAAAGGATGGATACTCATTAGATTTGCTGAGGAGCAAGTAGTCTGTTGGCCACAAAGCTGTTGTCGGGTAATAGCCGAAGTAATCAATCAAATAATAGGTACACCAATTCCAGAGGAATTGACAACTGTAGAAACTTTACGACCTATCCAGCAATGGAATGAATTGGAAGCACGACAAATGGCACAGGAGCGCTATAGAGATAATTATTTAATTTAGCGATCGCTCTTTTTTTGACCGCAGATGAAGGCAGATGAACACGGATGAACGCGGATGAAGAAGACAGCGCTCGCACCCCAAATAGAAGGAGGCAATAATGTTTGTGTTAAACCTATCAGCAGAAAATTGGGTTGGCAACCAGGATGAAGGTGATTTAATAGAAAGTCCTACTTGGAGTCAAATAGAACAAGCCATTCGCGAGTTAGATGGGAAAAG
Source organism: Microcoleus sp. LAD1_D3 (assembly GCF_036702135.1). Taxonomy (NCBI): domain Bacteria; kingdom Bacillati; phylum Cyanobacteriota; class Cyanophyceae; order Oscillatoriales; family Microcoleaceae; genus Microcoleus; species Microcoleus sp. LAD1_D3. The sequence goes on from NZ_JAUBSB010000068.1 coordinate 8,462, forward strand.
TAAAACTTTAGTTACCTTGGGTGCAGATGACGAGTGTTATATGAGCATTGGTGGCGGCGAATCCGGCAAATATATTGTTAACATAACTTTTGATAACGTTAGCTTCCATAATTTAGTAGATCCCTCAAAACCAGATGCAATAGAAAAGCTAGTTGTCGGCGGACAAGAAGGTAATTATTCTGCCAGGATGTGTGTAAATTTAGAGACGGCACTGTTGGCAGCTCAAACATTTATAGTATCAGGAGAACTTCAAAGATCACTGTCTTGGGAAGAAGAGAAAGAATTAGCGGTGTCATCAAATAATATTTAACACAACATAAGTGAAGTCCGATCGCTCTTTCTTCATCCGCGTTCATCCGCGTCAATCCGCCTGCATCTGCGGTAAAGAAAAAGAGCGTGAAGCCAAGCTATCCCGAAGGGAATCGCCCAACTAAAACTCCCTAATCTCAGGATGAAGAAACTGATAACCAGCCGCCTTAATCTTTTGATTCGACACCCTCGCATTATAAGGCCGCACGCTAGGACTTCCATCCCAAGAAACTTTAGGCAAATTATGAGCTTCAAAAATGCGATCGAGCAATTCACCACTGGATAGCGACACATCCCCGACTAAATTGTAAATTCCCTGCAATCGATTTTCCAAAGCAAAGGTTAACCCCCCAACAACATCATCCCGATGCACCCAATTAGTAGCATCTTCCCCCTTACCGGGACGAGTGCTACCAGCCGCGCCTCTAAAGATTTTAACTAATTCTCGCCCCGGCCCGTAAATTCCTCCCAAACGGAGAATGCAGACGTGCAGATTGGGACTAGATGCTGCTAATAAAACCCGTTCTGTTTCTGCGAGAATTTCACTGTTTGGATTAGCCGGCGCGACGGGTGATTCTTCATTTACCACTTCACCTTGGCGATCGCCGTACACAGAATAAGTACCCGTATAAATAACCTGCTTTACTGTCGGTATCTGCTGTAAAACTGATACTAAAGTTGTCGCCGTATCTAAATAACTCTCCCGATAAGCCTGAGAATTTGGAGCACCGACGCACAGCATAACAGCATCTTGTTCTTGCAGTACAGAGGCGATCGCATCTTTGTCATTTCCTTTGAGCACGGCTACCCGCTGCGCGACACCCTCCAATTCAACTACTCGGGTCGCCGTCGTAGTTGTAGCCGTCACGGTACAATCAGATTTGCCGCGTAAATGTTTGGCTGTCGCAGTACCCACATAGCCGCAGCCGACGATCGCAACTTTCATAAAAAATTCTCCATTGTGTCATGCTCTCTAAAATTATTGCCGGTTTCTGAAATCATGGCGCGCTGAGTTTTGTGGTAAAATGCAAAGCGTCGTTATCAATCGGAGTAGCATCGTGTCCGAGAGAGATATTTTTGCCACCTCCTCAGAAAGCGAACTTTTAGCTTTTTATGGTTCTTTGTTTGCGATCGCAGCCACCGATGGTTCCGTTGATATTGACGAACTAGATTTGTTGTTTAAAACCATAAATTTAGATAAATTTTCTGACTCTGCAAAGACTCAAATCCAATCCTACACAGCCAGTCCCCCTTCACTCAGCGGCTGTTTGCAAACACTCAGCCAGTCAGAAGAACCGCTGCGTTTGGGAGTCATGTATTTTTTAATTAACATTGCTGGCGCAAATAAGACGCTGCATCCTGCAGAAAGCGAGGCGATCCAATCCGCAAAAAAACTGCTGGCGGTTTCCGACTTGCAAATCCAAGCCATGCAGGAATTCATCGCAGACATGAAACAAATACGGGAGGCCGCCCCTAATAAAAATCAGGCCTCAGCATCTTTCAATTCTGCTGTTTCCCAGCTTAAAAATAAGGGCATTCCTCTCGATTTAATCGACCGAAAAGAAACCACAACAAACCTCAGCAACCCCAAAATCAACTATTCAGATGAAAGTTTTTGGACTAAACTTAAAAACTTTGCTTTAACCGCAGGAAGAGAAGTAGTTGAAAAAGCTTTGATTCTCTACTATACGGCTCAGAACCCAAACGTGCCTGCTTGGGCAAAAGGAGTTGTAGTTGGAGCTTTGACGTATTTTATATCTCCTGTCGATGCCATTCCCGATATATTAGCCGGCATCGGATTTACCGACGATTTGGGAGTATTGCTGGCGGCAATAGCTACTGTTTCCGTCTACATTAATGCTGATACTAAAGAACAAGCCAAACAAAAAATGAAAGATTGGTTTGGTCAATAATATTATATCCGGTTGAGCGTTGTGTTTCCGTCTGCATCGGAATAATAGAATCTGAATAATATAGCAGTTGTCAATCGGATGAAATACAGGACACGGCAGTGCCGTGTGCCTACCCAATATGTGTAATTGACTCAACTGAAAACTTGATTATTGTGGATTCTCAGTCTTTAATCGGCTTACCATCTCGATTGACAATACGGCTTTCACCATCCTTAGCCGTGACATTTTCATAAACCCCTTCATCCCGCTTCACGTACTTGCTGAAACCCGAATTTTTATAATCGGTGTCGGATGTCGGCTTCATCAACCTCGGAGCGCTCAGCAGCCGACGTACCGGAGCATCTGCGGGAGTCTCTCCGGGTTCGCACTTCGCCAACTCGCACAGTTGACCCCAAGTAGAAACTTCCAGGTTCATGCTGTGCGAAACTTCTAACTGCTGGTTGTTTTCGGGACACAAATAATCGTATACAGGCATACTAAGAATCTCGTTTGCAACTACTAAAATTACTAATTGCACGGTTATTGAGAATATTATAGCTCAACATTACTAATAATTCAACCCTAAAAATCCAACTTTACTATTTTTAACGGTTGTTGAAACCTTAAATCCGCTATATTATTAACCCAGTGTGCTTGCTCCCGGATGCGATCGAGACAAAGCCCAAAAGTACCCTACCCTGAAATCCTCTGACTCGATCCAACGATCGCACGATCGACGGCTAGCAAATGCCCGCAAGACTTCCGTGAATGCCGTCAAAGGATTGATCATCATTTTCAGACTGTACGCAAATCACAGATTCTAAGTTTCAATTTTATTTATTTAGTCACCAGCGAGGATTTACCGATGAGCGATTTCAAAGTTACGCCAGAAGTAGAGCTGAACACAGCTCAAATGTTGGAGCGATACCAACTGCAAGATGAGACAAATCTGCGGCGTTGGGCCAAACTGCACGGTATCAACAGCACTCGCGGTTTCTTCTATCCCAGTGAAGTAGATTTGATGGATCATGCTCACCACCATCTTTACAATTTGGGAATGAGCATTGCTGACTACCAAAGTCTTTTAGATCGGCGCCGCAGCCATTCCCAGACATCAGGCGACCAAAATAAAACAGTAGCAAGTCAAGTTGCTGACGAAGCATACGATGCCATAGAAACGCTTACAGATCAGTATGCTGAAGCTATTGATTTAATGGGAGAACGTATAGCAGACCATTTCATAGATGAACTCGATTTATCTGTGATGCGACACCTTTCTCAAAAAGTGAAAGACCGCCGCACTCTCAACGGTCAAACTAAAAAGCCTAACCGTTTTCTCCAAGTGATTAAAGCCGTGTTGCAGCCCAGCAGCGAAAATACGCTTCTGGTTCCCAAAAAAGAGGATGACTCTAGTTTAGAATTAGAACAGCATCATCGGCTCGGCTAGTCGCCGATTTTTTTGAAAGCCTAAGAGACTTTTTGTTCAATTTACTGGTCAAATTTACTGAAAAGCCGACCCGAACCCTCCCCTTGTCAAGGGGAGGGAGCAAGAGTCACATTTTTTATATTATGAATCGGAATTGAAGAAAATAAATTGAGGTTTCCCCGAAGTCTAAATTACTTTTCAACTAATGTTGGATTTCGCAACTCAACCTAACCTAATATAACTAGGGACAGATGGCGCGATCGCCAAAATTAGAGATAATATATGCTCAATTGAACCTGTCAACCTCGTGCAAGGTAAAAAAATGATTAAATCCTGGATGGTAATTGGAGGCGTCGCCTTGATAGTAGCACTAGCCACTAACATAATCCCGCCCAGCGACATCCAATGGTTCAACCGCTTGCAGCGTCCGAGATGGCTAGTATTTGAAAGAGCAATTCCCCTAATTTGGACAGTAATTTTTATTTGTGCAGCTTGGTCAGCAGTGATTGTTTGGGAAAAAGAACCAGGAACTCAGGAGACTTGGCTAAGAATGGGTTTGTACCTGCTTTTAGAAATAGTAACTATGTCTTACACCTCGGTTATGTGCAAAGTTAGGAGCCTAAAAGTCGGCACAATAATCGGCGGAACGGGCGCTATTTTAAGCGTGTTCCTAGCTTTAAGTGTGTTGCCAGTTTCGGAGCCAGCCGCTCTGTTATTGCTGCCTTACATACTTTGGAGTCCGATCGGCACTTACACCACTTGGGCAATGATGCACCTGAATCCGGCGGATGTTTAATTGATCTAAAAATAAAGGGTAATTGGTAATTGATAATTAGGAAAAAGGTAATTGCTAAACTGTACCTCACCCAATTTAAAACTGCTATAGCAAGCCTCGTATCGAATTGTGAACTCTTTCTCTTGTCTCTCTTCTCTTCCTTTTCTTCCTTCGTGTCTTCGCGGTTCGTTAAATAGAGATTTTCTGAGTTTTATCGTGTGGTGGGGGCGGGCTTATTTAATTTGTTGGCCATGTGAGGATTATTCGTAAACCCACGCCTAGAAGTTGATTGAGAATGATGCTTGATGTGAGTTTTAACTCAAATCAAGCACTAATTCTCAGGGTTTAAACCCCCCGCCCAATGTTGGGCAAACCAGTTAACCTAGCGACTCCCAGAGCTGCTCGGTGGCTCAGTTTCCGGAGGTTCGGGAGGGGGAGATTCAGCATCCGGAGGATTCAACGACTCCTCCCAAACTTTGATTTGCGATCGAGCTTGCTCGAAAGCCCGAGTGCCGGAGGGAATTTTCTTCAAAGTTGCGATCGCCCCAGCCAGATCCGACGACGACTGTTCCACACCAAGCGCCAAAATCCGCTGGCTCCACTCATCAATCGCCTCACTCGCCTGCCACCGGAGCGAACTCGACTCCGGCACCTCAAGGGCCAGGGAAATTGCCGTTTGCAGAGCCTCCGCAGTCCCCGATCGGGCAGCCTGACGGGCGCTCTGCAAACCTTGCTCGCCCTGAAATTGAGCCTCCCAAGTCCGAATGTTCGATCGAGCTTCCTCATAAAGCACCCGTCCCGATCGAATCCGGCGCGCCATCTCAATTGCCCCTGCCAAATTGCCGCTCGCCGCTAGCTGCTGAGCTCTATCCAAAAACGGCTGGTCAACAAGCCGCTGTCTCCTCTCGATCCAAGCTTGAATTTTGGCTTGAGCTTCCACGTAAAGCGCCCTACCTCTACCGATCCGAGAAGCTTGAGCAACGGCGGCTTCCAGAGCATTCGGATCCCCCATACTCGCCAAATCGTTCGCTCTTTGCAAATACGGACTGTCTTCCAGCAGCTCGATTTGACGGCTCAAGGTGCTAATTTGACGGCGAGCTTCCGAAGCGCGGGGATTTGATTCCGGGACTGTTTGCAATTGCGCGATCGCAGCCCTTAAATCATTTACCCCACCAGGCGCCGCCAGCCTGCTTGCCATATCCAAAACTTTGACATCAGCCATTTCTTGCTGCCAGCGACCGACTAAATCTTGAGCTTGTTTGTATAAAGGGCGGCCGGAGTTCAACTTTTGAGCAATCTCGATCGCCTTGGAGAAACCCTCAACAGAGCCAGTCAAAGCCTGAGAAGTAGCATTCGCCAACTCATTAAAATCCTGTACTTGTTCCCTTAAATTTGCCGACTCCGGAATCTTGTTAGCGATCGCCATCGCCTCCTGCCAATCCCCTGCTTGCAATCGTTTTTGGGCGATCTCCAGAATTTTCTTGCTAAATTCCGCGATCGCCTTATTGGCAGCTTGATACAAATAACTGTTTTGATCAATTCCCTGAGCCAGCTTAATCCCCGTCACCAGATTGTCGAGACCTCCCTCGGAGGCTGTATTCCGGGCTTTTAGCAACTTATTGCCCTCCGCCCGAGTCGTCTGAATTAGCTTAGTCAATTCCTCGTACTTAGCCGATTCCCAGAAAGTATTTCCCAAATCCAAAAGCAGAGTAGCTTGGCTGAAAGCCAGCGGCCACTCTTCCTGACGCAAGTGGTCTTCCGCCGTGCGGTAAATTTTCTCTGCATCGCTCCATATCGACTGCCACTTTTCAATCTGCTTTTCCATCTTCGGGTAAGCCGGAACGTTTTTAGGAACCTTACGAGCGAGCGCAATCGCCTCATCCAGCTTTCCTTCTTGGAAACTAGCATTTCCCAGCCTAATAATATCCTCCGACCACCGATCGATTTGAGTGTTAATTCTCGGCCGCAGCGGATGGTTTTGTGGCAAAGCATTCACTAATTCGATCGCCCTGAGCAAATCATCCGCCGTCCGCTTGCTTGCTGCTTCTTGAGCACAAAAAAAGCGGTCGTTAGCAGAAGCCGTCGGCCAAAAAATCTTTGAGCAATTTGACTGCGAGGTCAGGTTGAGTAAAGACGCAATTGCCACAAACCCCATACCCACCGATAGCATCAAACTCAGCGCCAGCCAAAACTGCCACTTATTCGACCACTTCCGCCAAAACGGATTGTGTTCCTCCGGCGGCTGCGAGTTTTCCCCAGACAAATTCGGCGGTAGTTCCAGATGCCCTCCCGGCATTTTTCCCGAAGTAACCAACTCTCGGAGTTCTTTAAGTCGTTCAGCCCGGTTTTTCCTTGCTGGTAAGCGCACGAGCGACGAAGTATCCTTTGTTGACTCCAAGGATTCTGATGCAGACCAACGGCCTGGTATTTTGCGATCTTGACTCATATCCTCACCACAAACAGCAACCAGCCAGCGTTAGTTATTTAAAAACTGCGAGCGCTGCTATCAACTGCTCTATAAAATGTATTCATCACTTTTACATACTCCCGTCGGCCCCAGACTGCAAGAGCCGATCGCCAAACCGCCAAAATCAAAATTTTGTGATTAGGTAATTGATAATGCGTAATTGGCAATTGGTCAAGGCCATCATCCCTAACTCGCACTCAATAGAGCCAATTACACATTATCCTCTCAAGAACCGGAGTTTGATCGCAAATCGCCGATCAGTTCTGCAAGTTGGTCGCTATTAGCTTTGTAAACCTCGTTGCAGAAATGGCACGTAGCCTCAGCCCCCCCATCTTTTTCAATCATGTCTTGGAGTTCGGCTTCGCCCAACATTTTCAAAGCTCCCAAAACTCGATCGAACGAACAGCCACAGTCAAAGCGCACCATCTGAGTTTCCGGGAAAATTTCCAGGCCCATATCTCCCAGTAACTCTTCGAGAATCTGGTGCAGCGTTTTGCCCGATCGCAGCAGTGGCGTAAAGCCCGACAATTCAGCAACTCTAGATTCTAAAGTTTGCACCAATTTTTCGTCCGTTGCCGCCTTCGGCAGAACCTGCAACAGCACACCCCCAGACGCTTCTACCCCGCCCGCCCCCACAAACACCCCCAAAACCAAAGCCGAAGGCGTTTGCTCCGAGGTTGCCAAATAGTGAGTCAGATCGTCGCCAATTTCGCCGGAAACCAATTCTACCGTACTGGAGTAAGGGAAGCCGTATCCAACGTCCCGCACCACGTACAAATAACCGTCACCTATTGCCCCGCCGACATCGAGTTTGCCTTTAGCATTGGGCGGCAATTCCACTTCGGGATTGTCCACATAACCTCGAACCGTTCCATCAAGTCCCGCATCCACCAGAAGCCCGCCGAGCGGCCCATCTCCTTTGATGCGAATGTTGACTCTCGATTCGGGCCGCTTCATGCTGGAGGCGAGTAACAGCCCCGCCGACATTGTGCGGCCGAGGGCGGCTGTAGCCACGTAGGAGAGCTTGTGCCGCTGTCTTGCTTCTTCGGTGAGGCGGGTGGAAATGACGCCTACAGCGCGAATTCCGCCATCTGCGGCTGTAGCGCGAATTAATTGATCGGCCATGAAAAACCTTACTTTGTCTTTTGATACCTTCTTGAACTATTTTATAAGTTCTTGAAGGTTGTGGCAGCAGAGAGCAGCAGTTGACTCGGCGGGCCTATCCGTGCGATCGAACTTCAGAACTCGCCTCTGTTTTCTATTTAATCTTAATTAACAGACTATTTGTTAACAAATAGTCTGTTAATTTTTTCAAATTAAATTTTTATTATTTAAAATGCCGCAAATAACGAGTGCATTTATTTTACAGCAGCCAGCGTTTCCTTAGTTGTTTTATAACAAATAACAACTCATGACTAAAGCTTATCTTGCCGCTAACCAGACGATTACCAAACCTTTACCTTTGTCGGCTAGAGTGAGAGGCGTAGGTCTCAGACAAATGTTTTTTAGCTGGAAATAAGGGATATGCCACCAACATCCAAAGCACTTTTAGCGGAAATCCAGCATAACACAGGAGCAACTCGAAACTTGCATTTTTATGCCAAGGGCGAAACCATTCCTTTGATGTCGCAAGGTCTTTGGCGAGTCTGTCAAGGTCTAGCACAACTGAGTACGCTTTATCCAAACGGGGAAGAAGGACTTTTGGGTTGGGTTGGGCCTTCGATGTGCTTCGGTTTGTGGTTGACAAGCTTGCAGACTTACCGAGCTACGGCGACATCAGATGTTTATTTGATGTGGTATTCTATGGTGGAAATCGAAGCTTCTCCTCAACTAGCTCACGAGTTGCTGCCTCAAATGGTACGGCGGCTGCGGCAAATGGAAGCAATTTTAGCGATCGCCGGACAGCGGCGAGTAGATGACCGTTTGTATCAGCTTCTGCTATTATTGCAACAAGAATTCGGTCAGCCTGTGGTTGAGGGAACTCGTTTGAATATCCGCTTGACACATCAAGATATTGCTAATGCGATTTGCACGACGCGGGTAACAGTAACTCGAATGCTGGGAAAATTGCAGCAGCAAGGGTTAATCAGTCGAGATGGCGATCGGCATTTAATTCTTAACAAAGATGTTTTTGCGTCCAGGTCGGATTTGTTTGGCTGCAACCCTCAAGCAATGTAGAACCGACAGCAACTTGCATCTACACTTTTTTTTGCATCTACATAAAGTCTTCCAGTATTAGCTCTCAAATCTCAGTGCATGAGAATTTTTTATCTGGCTCTTCCTCCCGCTATTTACAGCCATACCTTTGCAGTTGGAAAAGATATAATTAAGCGGTGCATCTATTTAGGACTAAACTCAATGGCTAACTCAACTCAAGAAACACCGCAACCAGACAAAAAAGAATTAACTGACATCACAGCTAAACCTCAAGAACAACAAGAAGAACCGCCCAATAAAGGTGACGGGCGAAAATAGTCGATCGACCTTCATCTGCCACGATATAACTCCCGAATCGCCTTAAGATCACCTACTTGTTCTTTTCTCAGCATCCGTGTTCTTCGCTACGAGAGCGGTTGCTATAAATTGGTATTCTGCCAGTAGTTCGGGAGTAAATAAACAAACCCGATTTTTTCCAAAAATCTGGTTTATTATTGACAAATTATTCAGTTTGTGAAGTGGCGTTGTTCGATCGTAAATTCGGCTTTCCCGGCTTCCCTCTGCGTCCATCCAAAGAAACCACATCAGCCTCAGAACTCTCTCTAGCCACCCGAATCAGCAACCCCGACAACAACAAACTTGCCAACATCGAAGAACCCCCGTAACTAAAAAACGGCAGCGGCAAACCCGTAGTCGGCAAAACCCCCGTAGCCACCCCAATATTCAGCAGCGACTGTCCCACCATCACCACCATCACCCCAATCGCCACCAACTGAGACTCAGTATTTCGAGCCTTCATGGCTACCCTCAAAGCCACAGTAGAGTAAGCCGCCAACATCAGCAACAGTGAGAAACATCCCACCAAACCAAACTCCTCAGCAAACACAGCAAAAATAAAATCGCTGTACTGAATCGGCAAATAAAATAATTTTTGCTGCGACATCCCCAAACCCACACCCCAAATGCCCCCAGAACCCACCGCCAGAAGACTTTGAATCAACTGATAACCGTCTTGCATCGGATCAGCCCAAGGATTGAGGAAAGACATAATCCGGCGGCGCTGGTATTCCCTAAAACTAATACTTAAAACCGCTAAAAGCATTCCCCCCATAGCTGTTGCGCCCAATTGCAAGTAAGGCAAGCCAGCCGCTAAAGCCACCAACCACAAAGTCATCCCGCACAAAGCGGTGGTGCTCAAATTAGGCTGCAACAAAATTCCCAACAGCATTGCACCGAAAATTAACAGCCAAGTTAAGCGAACTTTATTCGTCAAGCGGGACCAGTTGCCGAAAATGCGGGCGCTTTGGAGAACAAAAAACGGCTTGATCAACTCAGAAGGTTGAATAATCGGAACCGGGCCCAGAGATATCCAGCGAGTCGCCCCGTTGATTGTGGTTCCCACTCCCGGAACTAAGGTCAACCAGAGCAATCCCAGCAGCAATAAAACGCCTAACTGAGATGTTTTCATGATGTAGCGCAGTGGGGAGTACACTATCAAGTTAAAGCCGGCCAGCCCGATCGCCACTGCGATTAGCTGTCGTTTAAAATAATAAAGGCCGTCTCCAAATTCATAATTTGCAATGGGATAGGAAGCCGAAAACAAAGCTGTCAGCCCGACAAACAGCCACAGAAAAGTCAGCCACCTCAGCCAGCGGGCCTCAGCGGCCCATTGAGACGCGCTGGGGTCAAAAAAGGGAATCAAGCGTCGAATGTCATTAGCCATAGGATTTTAGAATGATCTCAATAAACTCTAACAAAGATGGCTAAAGTACCAGATTGGTTAATTTACGCATTAATTTGCTCGCTGTTATATGGTTTGTGGGGATTTTTGGGCAATTTAGCCACTAAATATATTGACTACAAAACTGCTTTTGTTTATGAAGCAATTGGCGCTATTTTAACTACTTTATTTATTATTTTCCACACTAATAATTTTAGTTTTGAGGGAGATGTTAGGGGGATTTTGTTTGCGATGTTAGTGGGCGTTTGTGGCACGGTGGCATCATTAGTATTTTTTATAGCCCTGACCAAAGGTGAAGTTGCCAATGTAGTGAGTGTTACATCTATCTACCCGCTGATTACTATATTATTATCGTCTTTATTCTTGAAAGAGGCTATTACGTTACCACAAATGCTTGCTGTTTTGTTAGCGATAATCGCAGTTATACTTTCTGCTTATTGAAATATTGGTCAATGATTAAATTAACAACGCTGGACATTCTTTCTTCTGCTATAACAACAAAAAAGAGGTCATCGCGACCTCTTACCCCTCTACTAATCCAGCTTCGGCTCTTAAAGTAAACCTGTATTAGCTCCGGGCTTACCGGTAGCCAGTTGCACTTTAATAATTCTGCCGCCCATTTTCATAATTCTTTGCTGTTCCCGGAACCAGTTGTCGTAAGGAACGAGCTTAGTAAAATAGGTATTTTGCAATTCGCGCTGAGTGCGAATGCGAGTTTGACTGGGGACGCAAGCAGTCACCTTAAACATTCTCATGGGAAACTAACTCCTGAGTAGGTTTACAGATTATTAGATGGATTTTTTAAAGATTGAAGGCAGGGAGTTAGGAGTCAAAACTAGCTCGTTAAAACTCGTCGGGCTTTCTCGACAAGCCTTTGACGGTCTAGCAATCACTCTCAACTTCCCTGACCTCTTTTCAAAGCCAAAGGTAACAAGTCCAAAGTTAAAAGTTAAAAGAGGCAAGAAATAAATGTTATTTCTTCTTCTTTCTTCCTTCTCCCTTTTTCCTTCTTCCTGAGTCTTAGCTCAAGCCAGAGCAGATGTAGTCGAAATAGACGCCCATTTCTTTACCAGCGTCAGAACCGACCAAACCGGCGGTGACTTCTTTCATTGCTTGGATTGCTTGTACGGTAGAACCGATGGGCACGCCCAAGGAGTTGTAGGTTTCTTTCAAACCGTTGAGCACGCGCTCATCGAGGATGGAAGGGTCGCCAGCTAGCATAGCGTAGGTGGCGTAGCGGAGGTAGTAGTCCAAGTCGCGGATGCAAGCTGCATAACGACGAGTGGTGTACATATTGCCACCGGGACGAGTTACGTCAGAGTACAACAGAGACTTAGCAACTGCTTCTTTGACGATTGTGGCTGCATTGGCGCTGATGGCTGTAGCGGCGCGGACGCGCAGTTCGCCAGAAGCAAAGTAGTTCTTGAGCTTGTCTAGAGCACTGATGTCGAGGTACTTACCTTGAACGTCAGAGGAATTGATAACGGCGGTAATTGCGTCTTGCATGGTTGTCTTGTTTCCTAGAAAGTGGCTGAGTCAGTCCAATTTTGGAGCTAGAATTTGGAATTTGGGATTTGGGATTTAAGATTTTTAAGTGGCTGGTTATTTGCAAAAGCTTTTAACTTGTTGCCGGCAACCCCCAATTTTTCAATCTAAAATCGAAAACCTAAAATCGAAATTCCTTACTGCATCGCACCGATAACGTAGTCGAAGTAAGAGGAAGCTTCGGAAGCGTCTTCTCCAGACAGCAGCGAACTTGCTGCATTTTTCATAGCGCGAACGCCTTCGGCGACGGCTTCAATCGGGGTGCCGAGAGATTTGTACATTTCGCGGACGCCGACAATACCGATTTCTTCGATCGGAGTAATGTCGCCAGCTACGATTCCGTAGGTGATCAAACGCAGGTAGTAATCCATGTCGCGCAAGCAAGTTGCGGTCATTTCTTCGCCGTAAGCGTTGCCGCCGGGAGAAACAATATCAGGGCGCTTTTGGAAAAGTTGGTCGCCTGCTTGCTTGACGATGCGTTCGCGGGATTCGCTCAAAATTTGGGCGATGCGGACGCGGCGTTCACCAGAGGTGACAAAGCTCTTGATCCGATCTAATTCACCTGGGCTCAAGTAGCGAGCTTCGGCGTCTGCGTTGACGATTGATTTGGTGACGATACTCATCTTGTGTGTACCCGCTGGATATTTTGCTATACGAACTGCTCCGCGCTGAGCTAGCGACGGCGGGCGCTTGCATCCCTTACCTTTCATGCTCAGGCAGGAGCTTTGACGGGGAAGGCTGGACTTTCCACAGTCAGCAACTGTTAAAGTTGTTGGCCGCAGGCTGCCTTCGGTGTTTGACGGCGCTTGTTCTTCACGCCGGTGCGCTTGTGAGTGCTCGCACTAAGCCTGTCGCTTACAATACCACAAATGACTGATGCGATCTTTAATTTATGATCGAGATTGCAGCAGGCCACTTAGTGGCGATCGAGTGACTATTGGGCAGTTAGTAAGGATATTGCTTCTCTGACACAACTACCTCTCGCAAGTATTTTGAGGCATTATGTTCACATTCTGAGTGTTACTGTAATAGTTTGTAACATTCCTTTTCATGTTTGGGCCCTCGCTTGGGTCTTCTAAGTTAAATTTTCACAGTTAAAAAACTGGCTATAATTATCTCCCAGCAAGGATTGCAGGCTATCTATTCTTCGCGAGGCATTTGGGGCGGGCGACGGAGCGAGGCTCAAAGGCTTGCCCCTGAGAGGGAGAGAAGCGGGAGATGGGGGGAGACTGGGGGGAGATGTACGATCGTCTCACATCTTGCACCGTTCTCAACAAGTCTGGGACGGGCGGGATCTCCCGCCAAAGGAGTGTCAACTTAAGGTAAAACCGATAGTCCGTCAGGGGTTGAAACCCCTGCCTCAAAGCGAAAGTCCTCTAAAAGAGGACTAATGAATTATTCAGTCCTCTAAAAGCAATAGTCCGGACAGTTTTTATATGGCCCAATGGCTTATTCTGTAGGACTTTGAGCCACTGTGGATAATTAAATCAATGTCAGCTCCACCCCGCTCGTTGCATTTAATTGGACTTTATTTATGATCCTTGCGCTGTAAAGCTTGTAGTCTCGTTCCAAAAACTGTCCGGAGTATTGTAAAAGAGGACTTTCGCTATAAGCCCCGTGGAATTCATTCCCTGGCGGACTGCCGGGTGAGCGGGAGGATTGGCGGACTAAAAGCTTAAGTTGACACGCCTTGGCTCCTGCCCAACCCTTACTACCCACAAGAACACTCACTCTTTGTGTTTGTGGAACAGGTAGCTTGCCTGTTCTTGATAATGGTGCAAGATATCAGATCATCGGAAATGGTGACTTTCGAGCTTGTAGCTAAATTTGACTCTCACTTTTAATCTGGTGTGCCGTGAAAAGAAATCTATCAGCCCTTAAAAAAGCTTTACAGTTTGGGATTAGCGGTGCTGTCGGCGGTTTCGCCGGCAATCTAATCACCGAACCTTTCATGCAGCGGCTCAATAATCCACAATCTGTTTTTGACAGTGTATTCTCTACAGCTCGCTGGTTTGGATTGGTAGGCGGTGGTATTGCTACTGCTATCATGTTCGGCTATTATTACTATATCAAAGGCAAGCCTCAAATTAAACAGGCTTTAAAAAATGGCGGATTGTTTGGTTTAATAGCAGGAGCCATTTCTGGGGCGATCGCCGAAGGTATTTATAGTGGGATTGGCGACGGAAACAACGAATTATTGCGAGTAATTTGCTGGGGAATAGCTGGCAGTTTGTTAGGACTGGGACTTGCACAGCGGATTCCTAATTTGGGAGCGCTTCGCGGCATGGGAGGCGGCGGTGTTGGAGGAGTTTTGGGCGGCTGTTTGTTTATTCTGTTTGCTTACAATTTATCCGGTACAGCAGGCCGTTTAGCTGGCTGTGCTGCGATCGGTTTTTGGATTGGAATCATGCTAGTTGTAGCTGAAACTTTGTTCAACAAAGCTTGGCTGGTAATTAGTTACGATACCGGAGCAAATCGCACTCTCACTCTGGGTTCGGAACCGATAACTTTTGGCAGTGATGAAAATTTGTCTATTATCTGCATTCCTAATGTTTCGCCCTTGGCCATGCGGTTTCAATTGGAAGCAGGTCAAATTGTTTGCGAGAATGTTGATAGCGGGGCAGTGAGTTATTTGCGATCGGGCGACCAAAAGAAAATCGGCAACTGTACAATTACAGTAGGAAACTCTGACTTGCCTGCTGCAACTTCGGCTCAGGTTCCGCCTAGTATTATATCACCCAAATCCGCAGCAGATTATTTTACCAGCAGCCAATTTTCCCTGAAATTAGGCAGTCGAGTTATTCCTCTGAGTGCGGGAACTCAACTATTCACCTCTGACATACCGAGTTTAACAGCCGCAGCATCTAACGGTCTTGTAGCTATAGTCACTTCTCGATCGAGAAACGAGCTTTCGTTAGGATTGACCAATTTGTGCGATCGCGCTTGGTGGGCTACAGACATTCAAGGCGATATAAAAATGGTAGAATCTGAAAGTACCCTGACTTTGGCGTTGGGAACTAAAATCGAATTCGGTGAAATTGACGGCGAGATTGTGTAAGTAAGTGAGTACAAACAGAGATATTGCACCCTTGTCAATAAACCTTTCATGGGCTGCCAGAATGCCCACCCCAATAAAATTTAGTTAGTCTTTGTGGAACGGGCATCTTGCCCGTTCTTAACAAGAATTCAAGCAGAACTGCTGCTAACTCCATTAATTACCGCCGCACCAATCAAATGAGCCAAACGCAAAGCTTCAGGAACTTTCCCAGTGTCTGTCAAACGCTGAAGCACCAGCGCAATTACTTCGGGTTTTTCGCCGCAAACTTGAAAAAAGAAAGGTTCAAAAGCGTGAATTTTACCAGCGCGGCGCAACAATTCTAAACGGTATTCCGAGTCTGGTAAATGACCGAGGGCTTTTTCAACAGCAGCTAAATCAGGTTGGCGACGCATGACAGCAACGCAAGGAATTTGCAGCCGCAATGCTAACTCGGAAAGGTCAATAATATTGAAGCCACCGAAAGCAATTCCGTCTAGCAAAACGAGATGCAATTGCGGCAGAAATTTGCCTCCGAGGAGTAGCCCAGAAATAGCATCCGTGGCATCTAATCCGTCTGGGAGGACTTGTCCCCACACCATTCCTTCAAATCGAGTTCCCCCGCAGACTATGCCCGCGATCGACACCAGACTGCCGCTTGTACGAGAAAAAGGAGCGTCGTCAAAGCCAATAACCTTAATTGTGCGATCGAGCCTCAGCAAATCTGCCAGTTTCAACTTGTGGAGTTCCCTAAGCTAAAGTTTTTGACATTAATTTGACTTCTAGATATAGTATCATATACCTTAAAGACCTCATTACTAAAAATATTTTAGACAAGTGGCAAAAAAATACATAGCAGCGATCGACCAAGGAACCACCAGCACCCGATTTATCGTATTCGATCGCCAGGGACAGATAATTTGCCGCAACCAACAAGAACACCAGCAAATCTATCCCCAACCAGGATGGGTTGAACACAATCCCGATGAAATTTGGCAGCGCACCCAAAGCGTGATTAAAAATGCCCTCGAAATCGGCAATATCGATCCCAAAGATATTGCTGCACTCGGTATTACCAACCAGCGCGAAACTACAATTGTTTGGGACAGAAAAACTGGCAAACCTTACGGTAATGCGATTGTTTGGCAAGATACCCGCACTCGCTTTATTTGCGATCAATTAGCTGAAGTTGAGGGCAAAGATCGATTTCGAGCACGATGCGGTTTGCCGCTGACAACTTATTTCAGCGGGCCGAAAATTAAGTGGATGCTGGACAATATTCCAGGATTGCGCGAAGCTGCAAATCAAGGGGATGCGATTTTTGGCAATGTCGATACTTTTCTGATTTGGCACCTGACTGGCGGCGCGCACATTACCGATGTTACCAACGCCAGCCGCACGATGCTGATGGATTTGCAAACCCTTGATTGGGATGCCGAAACTTTGGAAATAATGACAATTCCCCGCCAGATGCTGCCAGAAATTCGCCCTTCGAGTCAAGTTTTTGGAACTGCAAAAGGATTGCTTGCAGGTGTTCCGATTGCTGCTGCTTTGGGCGATCAGCAGGCCGCCCTTGTCGGGCAAACTTGTTTCAGTCCGGGGGAGGCGAAAAATACTTACGGTACGGGCTGTTTTATGCTGCTGAATACCGGTGAGGCGATCGTCCCTTCAAAAAACGGGTTACTAACAACAGTCGCCTACAAGATGGGGGAATCGCCCGCTGTGTATGCTTTGGAAGGCAGTATTGCGCTCGCCGGAGCTTTAGTGCAGTGGCTGCGGGACAATTTGGGCATCATCAACACATCTGCGGAAGTAGAAACATTAGCAAATACAGTCGAAGATAGCGGCGGAGTTTACGTTGTCCCGGCTTTTTCTGGCCTCTACGCGCCCTATTGGAAAGACAACGCGCGGGGAGTAATTGCAGGTTTAACTCGCTACGTGACTAAGGCACACATTGCCCGCGCAGCATTGGAAGCTACAGCGTGGCAAACGCGAGAAGTATTGGAGGCGATGAATGAGGATTCTGCTGTGCAGCTTTTGTCTCTAAAAGTAGACGGAGGAATGGTGGGAAATCACACGCTGATGCAGTTTCAGAGCGATGTTTTGGGAGTGCCTGTGGTGCGGCCTGTGGTAGCAGAAACTACTGCACTCGGCGCAGCTTATGCGGCCGGTTTGGCGGTAGGTTTTTGGAGTCAGCTAGCAGAATTGCGGGACAATTGGGCGGTGGATTGTACTTGGGAACCGAAAATGCCGATCGCACTTCGCGAACAAAAATATCGCTTTTGGAAAAAAGCAGTTTCCCGCACATTCGATTGGGAAGAATAAATCGCTGAGTTAACCCCAGATTGCCTATTTAGTGATATCATTAAATCCCGCACTATTTTTCAAGTTGCAAATAAATGATGTCGCTAAAAAACTTAAAAAAAATTCTCACCGCCTTTCTATTGATACTGACACTGGCATTTGTAGAAATCGCCACTAATTCCCAAATCGCCCTCGCAGATACAGCTACAAACCCCACAACCGCAGCCGAAGTTTTCAGCGCCAACTGTGCGGGTTGTCACATCAACGGCAGCAACATTATCAGGCGCGGCAAAAACTTGAAACAAAAAGCTTTGAAAAAATACGGCATGGATTCCATAGCCAACATTTCCAACTTAGTAACCAACGGTAAAGGTATTATGCCCGCTTACAAAGATCGTTTGTCGGCACAACAAATTATCGATGTTTCAGCTTACGTGCTATCCCAAGCCGAAACCGATTGGAAATAAACCAGAATATCTACATTGTAAGACCCGGTTTAGCGTTTAACTTCAGGAAACCAAGGCGAGGTGTAATGTAGGGGCAGGTTTAGCGCCTAACTTGGTCATCAATGAATAATCTTTATACAAAACCTGCCTGCTGCTTGTCTTCTATTCTTCATCCCTTCAGAATCTCAATACAAACCTGTTTTTTTCTATTGTTGGCTGAAGAACTGTAAATTATCGGAGGTATTGCAAGTTGAAAAAACATTATTGTTGGCGTAGAACTTTAACTGTCATTAGCTTGTGCTTGTATCTAATCTTAGCGGTTAGCCTGCCCGCTTTCGCCTCGATTCACAAATATCCAGAAA
Organism: Microcoleus sp. LAD1_D3; assembly: GCF_036702135.1. Classification (NCBI taxonomy): domain Bacteria; kingdom Bacillati; phylum Cyanobacteriota; class Cyanophyceae; order Oscillatoriales; family Microcoleaceae; genus Microcoleus; species Microcoleus sp. LAD1_D3. The sequence goes on from NZ_JAUBSB010000068.1 coordinate 26,920, forward strand.
CTGCTGAGACAGTAATGTTCCGATCCGTACAAAGCCTGCGCGATACAGACGATAAAGCATGGCAAGTTGTTTTGTACAAGCGAGTAAAGTCGGGAGTAGTAAAGTCTTTAAATCTGAGATTAGTAGGATTTCCCGGAACAGAATTGCAGCATCCTGTTCCTCTGAAAGTTGCGGCTGGCAAGCGCGAAATTGGCAAGGCTAATGATATTTGGAACGAGTCGGGTTTGCCAATTAATGTCGGAGAATACGACTTCCAATCAATAATTAGACCTCTTGCAAAAAAAATCTATGCTATAATAGAAGGTTTTCAATTTAATCCCCCTAGAGCTAACTCATAAT
>NZ_JAUBSB010000069.1:0-26273 GCF_036702135.1 Microcoleus sp. LAD1_D3
AATAAGTTAATAGTTGGGATTCAATCCAGTCAAGCAAAACTTTCCATTATATCATAAAATTATTTTGCAAGAGGTCTTTTGAACAACTTTGCCTTGATTATGCTACCTCTTAAGCAAGCAATTTCCCATAAATGATGACTAATGACTAATGACTAATGACTAATAAAAACAAATTCCCCGGCCTAACCAGGGAACGAAAGATATTAAAAAAAGTAATGTAGTTTTAATAAATTGAATTTGCCAAAAAGCGGCGATAAATAAGTAACAGCGCTTGTTGATTTGAGAGCGGACGCCGGGGCGGGCAGTCCTGTGCAGGTGCCGCACCCGATCGCATTTTCCAGTCTCAAGAAAACAGTTGCATTCATATTTGAGTACCAATTAAGCTTGGCTGCTGTTGCGAGTCTGGCTAGCCAGCTCCAACAGTTGCGCCCAGCGTTTTTGGACTTGTTTGGGAGTGCATTTGAGCGCGGTGGCGATCGCCTTGTCGCTTTCTTGATTCCGCTTCAATTCTAACAGTTGCTGCATTTCGGGCGCAAGTTGAGCGCGAAATGCTTCCCATTTGTCCGAAGTCATTCCCAGCTTTTGATCGACATCAGCACCCAGCCATTCGTGGACGAGTTTCCAATTTTGAGTGCGGGCAAATTTTTCGACGTGGTACTTGAAACGTTGTTGCAAGTAGTCGCGCTGGCGGGAAGACAAACCGAGCGCGCGGTCAATTTCCGAAGCCGAAAGGTCTTGCAATTTTAAAGTTAAGTAATTCACGCATTCTGGCTGATTTTGGGCTTCCAGATAGGCGATCAATTCCGAGACTACTCGATCGCGCAGCACAGCATCAGCCGGATCGACAGTTTCCGATACCATTTGCTCGCGCACTTGTTGCAGCGCCGGAGAGCGGCTGTACATTTCCGCATCTTCTCCCTTGCCGGATTCTACAGCCATTTCAATGTCGATCGCAGTTTCGGGAGGTTGGCCCTTGGCAAATCCTTGAGCGCGCAACACGATCAGGCGCTGGCGGTTGCGGCCCGGTAAGCCGATTTGGCGCTTGGCGTAGTGTTCGGTAAAAGCCATGTACTCAGCCAATTCTAGCTGCGTGCGGGGCTGGTAGGTGACATCGAGTTGGTGTTCGCGGCGGAAAGCTCGCAGAGATTCGATGTAAAAGCCTTGCAAAAAGTCTTCAATCATGTTGTAGCGAGCTTGGAAGTTCAAGTTCGATCGGAAAGAAGCAACATGGCGGTAAATCATCGCCGCGAGGTGGGAGTGCAGTTCGACGCGGCCTTGTTTGGAACCGAGGCGGTAGTATTGCAGGGTTTTTTGCAACCGGTGCTCAGCCAAGGTGATTTGCCAAGCTTCAACTTCGCCGGAAATTTGGATGCGATCGCTCTTTTGGCAAATCCGTTCGACTTCCTTAGCAATCCGCATCGCCACTGCTTGAGCGCTGCGGCTGGCAGTTTTCATTTCCCCTTGCAATTCTTTGAGGGCGAAGTTAGCCAAAGCGAGGATATCGATGCTGGGAACCGTATTGATTTCGGCGGTTTGTTCCGGAATGCTGTTGAGGTCAGAAGCGGTGTTGCAGTTGACGGTGTTGGTGGCAGCTTGGACAGTCATGGCGTTTATCGGGTGGTAGGACACAGCGGGTGTGCGAGGACATTTGTCAGAGAGTGAGGTGGCAGTTGCTGGCGGTTTCGCTTGCTGTGCTGATTCAACTCTCTATACATTGAATGTTACGGAAGTAGAGATAACCGCAGTGATGCCAGTGTTCCACTCTCTCATCCAACAGTTTTTGGCTGCTGAATCTGATTCTAAGCGCTGGCTGTAGAAGATTGATTTTATTTCCGTTAAAGCCTTACTGTACAAGCATTCTGAGCTGTTATTTGGGTGGGGCGATCGCTCTTTGAGATCCGGGTACTCCGAGACGGCTGAGTGGACAATTTACTAACTGGCTATTTGAGGCCGTTTTGGGCGTTGGAGATTATGGAATCGAGACTCGGCAGAGTGTAGCGAACTGCAATGTATTCTGAAGCTACGGCACAGCATTTAGGAAACCCGGTTAATCTGAAAATTTGATCTTATTCAAGAAGGAAGAATGAAGAAGGAAGAAGCACAGAGAGCTTTGTTTGCAAACAATTCAGCCTGATTCTTTCTCTAATACCAAAGTCACCGGCCCGTCATTCTCGATCGAGACTTGCATCATCGCTGCAAACACGCCTGTTTCAACTTTTAAGCCGTTCGGGCGCAACTTTTCGACAAATTTATCATAAAAAATTTCGCCTCGTTCAGGAGCTGCTGCTCCATGGAAGGAAGGTCGCCGACCTTTGCGAGAGTCGCCGTAGGGCGTAAACTGACTGACAACCAGCAACTCGCCGCCGAGGTCTTCTACGGACTTGTCCCAGCGCCCGGTATCCCCGGCCGAGTCGGGAAACAAACGTAATTCTAGGCATTTGCGAGCCATCCCATCGATTTCGGATTCGGTGGTAAACGTACTTTTTTTGCTTTAAGATCCTCCGAACTGGCGCTTAACTTAATTTAATTGCAGCACTATCTTATAAAGATGTTGCTAATTTTTGTGCTGTCCATCTTCCAAATTCGTATTCTAAATTTTGAGGTTTTTTATCTATAGTTAATCATAAGACTTTTATCTATAGCAATCAGGAGCATCTCATATTTGTAAAAACACTTCTTCTGGCTACTTCGTTCTTCCTCCTTCCTTCTTCAACATCTGCTATATCCTTCAGGGTTGCAGGTTCGAGATGCTAAAATCGAGCCGTACCATTTATCTATTGGTATTTGCTTTCCGATCCGAAATCCTAAGTTTTCAATAATTTGTCTGGTTTCCGCGTGAGTGTGACCAGACCACAAGTGATATTCTAAAGAAAGGTTTTGCACCAGTTGCCAAGTATCTCGATCTTCAAATAACAGCCATTCTGCACCTTCGCAGTCTACTTTGGCTAAATCGACGCTACCACCAATTCGCTCGATCGCCCTGCGAAAGGATATCATTGGTATGTCGCCGCTTTCGCTAACTGTGGATCTAGTTTTTCCCGAAACTTCCCGAATGTCGAGGACTACTTTACCATCTCGACATCCTACTGCTTCCATAAAATATGTAAAATTTGCGATTTGAGATTGATGTTTGAGGTAATTTTCTAGGTAGGGATTAGCTTCGTAGGCGTGAATTACGGCCTGGGGAAACCTGTTCCTCGCAGCAATCGGAAATAAGCCGACATTGGCTCCAATATCAATAATTGTCATCAGCGATTCAGATAATTGCTCGACTCCGTAGCAGTCGTCTAAAAGCACTTCTATAAATTCTCCATCCATGCCTTTCTCTGAAGGTACGTTTACTTGATGCAGTTTTCCTTGCACAATTAATTGTTCGGGCAATTGAAAATTAGCCACTCTATTAAATTTAATCCCTAACTTTTTGGCTCGAATTTGGCGCTGCACGAGTTGCTGAAGTTTATGGACAAGCATAGGGAGAGATGGAGATTTGTTTTAATTTTAAAATAACGTTAAGCTGTCGCGCATTTAAATTGCATATTCGAGGCGGGCGGGACACCCCACGAGAGTTTTATTGTTTTTTGACATACAATTTAAATCCAGAACAGCTTAGATGATGGAAAACCCTCTAGGTAATAATTGACATTTGGCACCGCTGGTGAATCGAGTTTATCTCTGGGAATTCAACCTGAAGGCGAGAGTTTTAGTCAACCAATCCGGCTGATTACGAGTTTGTTGAGAAGGCGCTAGATATCATTACAGAGAGTTATTTTTTTGTTCATAAGAAGAGTAAATTGAGAGTAAATCTGCTTTAATATGGGTCAAAATGTGCTTCAAAACACGGAATTGAAAAATGTGAGAGTTCGATGGACAGATCCCAACAATTGAAGAGTTAGTAATGCTCCACTTTCTCAGGGCTGCGGAGGCGGAAATTAACCAGCGGTTGAGGGAAAAATTCGCAAGCCGGGGAGTGAATGCTTGGCTCGATCGTGCGAACAATGCGATCGCCCTAATTCCCGGCCACAATCCCCAAAAGTCGATCGCCATTACGGCTGACAAAGATGAAATTGGCATCCTAAAGAATCTAGCACTCATGCAGGGTCTACTTGATAACCACTCTGAGTGCTTCCTATCCTTGACACAGTAGATTTGTTACCTGAATCAAGTTAACAGAGGTTTGTGCTGGAGACAAAAGTCACAAGCTTGATTTGCCACAACCGCTAGCCTTCACCCCAAGCTGACAAGATGCCGATTATTCTCAAACGCAACATTTGTTCTTGAACACCTGGGTTTTAGCACCTGCTTGTACGTCCGGTGAGGCTGGCCACCACCGCCACTAACTCAGCAGCATCTACAGGTTTGGTCAAATGTATCTGAAAACCTGCTAATAGTGCCTGCCGACGATCGTCATTCCGGGCATAAGCCGTCAGCGCGATCGCGGGTAGCCTACCGCCCCGCTGCGCTTCAAGTTGACGCAACTTGCGGATCAGGGAGTAGCCATCCTCATCCGGCATCCCAATATCGCTAACTAAAACATCGGGGCTGTGATCGGTTGCGGTTTCGATAATGGTCAAGGCCTCCTTGACCGAAGCCACAGCCATGACATCAGCACCATACTTTTCGAGAATCGTGCTCAGCAACTCTAGCGCGTCAGCCTCGTCCTCCACCACTAAGATTTGTAAGCCTTCAAGGGTCGGCGAGGCTTGAAACATCCCATTCCCCTCAACGAGCGAGTTTAATGGCTCTGGATCGCTGGGTGGTAGATGGATAATCATCACGGGCAGTTTGACTGTAAAGGTCGTCCCCTGTCCTATCCCTGGACTCACTACTGTTACAGTCCCGCCATGTAATTCAACTAATTGACGCACAATGGCTAACCCTAAACCCAACCCCCCATAACTGCGAGTGGTCGTGCTGTCGTGCTGGCTGAAGCGATCAAAGACAAAGGGTAGAAAGTCCGAGCTGATGCCTTGTCCAGTGTCGCTGACAGTAATTTCAACATGGGAATTAACCCGCTGCAAACGAATCTGGACTCGCCCGTTTTTAGGCGTAAATTTGAGGGCATTAGAAAGTAGATTCCACACAACTTGCTGCAACCTATCGGCATCACCCAAAAGCGGGCCAACTTCAGAATCGAGCACGCTTTGCAAGCGAATTGACTTTGCCTCAGCCGCCAAGTGTACAGACTCAATCGCCGATTCAATCACCGGCACGAGGTTGACAGGACGGACTCGGAGGCGCAGTTTACCTGTGATGATGCGAGAAACATCGAGGATGTCTTCGATGAGCTGGGCTTGAGACTTCGCGTTTCGCTCGATCGTCTCCAAAGCCCGCGCCACCTTATCCTCACTCAGGTTTTTTTGCCGTAACATCGTTGACCACCCTAAGATCGCGTTGAGAGGAGTTCTGAGTTCATGAGAAAGAATCGAGAGAAACTCATCCTTGGCACGGTTAGCTGCCTCTGCCTCTGCCCGAATTACTTGTTCACGCATCAATAATTCGTCTTTGGTGCGATTAGACGCTTCCAGTTGGGAAGTGCGTTCCTGCACCCGTTGCTCTAGCTCCACATTAATCGCCTGGATACGGCGGCGACTCTCTTCTAGTTCCTGGTTTGTAAGGGCAAGTTGAGCTGGACTGGGCGTATCGAGTGCCACTGGAATTAAGGGAATCAGTAAAAAGGTGAACGTATAGAAAGACCAAACACCAGTGACAGCTTTGATCAGTCCTGAAACCCAATAAATGGGGTGCCAAAGTGTCACTATTCCCATCAGGTGCGTAGTGCCACATAAGGCAAAGATAAAAAAGAAACCCACCAGCAGCGTCACCGTGTGGGCAGGCAGATCCTTACGCTCATTCGTAAAGTAAACAATGGCAACCGCCACCGAGTAATAAGCGAGGGTAGTCAAGGCATCTGACGTTAAGTGCAGCCAGACTAACCCCGGTTTCCAGAGGTAACAATGCCCGTGAGGAATGAAATTACTAGAAAAGAAGGTGCTCAAGAGGTTAGGCATATTAATTTACGGCACTGTCAAGTTAATTTAGGGGGTGTCATCAATTCAACCAGATGACCGCCGCAGCCAGAAGCATCGACGCCGGAAAGTTCACCGCCCTAGGCTGATAGCGCGTCGCGATTGCCTGATATTGCTTGAGCTTGGGGAAAAAGTTCTCAATCAAATGACGGGCTCTGTACAATTGAGCATCGTAAGTTTCCAGGGTCTTGCAATTGCGGTGAGGTGAAATGACGGTGGTCTTCTCCTCGGCATTGAGGCGGTCAATCACACGCTGATCTGGATCATAGCCCTTGTTAGCCAGCAGTGTATCCGCCACCAGTAATGGCTGCCGTTGCTCGGCTCCTGCTCGCGTCACCAGTTTGTCCGGGGTGAGGTGAAACCCCAACGCATCTCCTCAAAAAGGTCAGCAGGAAAATGTTTCTTTAGAGTGGGAAAATGCCTGGATCGAAAACAAGGAGAAGGAGTCATTCGATTTTAGATTTTAGATTTTAGATTTTGGATTGACCCCACGGATAAATGCGGGGGCTGGAGGATTTTAGATTTTAGATTTTGGATTGATTCCACGGATAAATCACGTGGCGGGTACCATCAAAAAATTCTTGGTCAGAAGACAGAATTCAGAATACCCCATGCCTGAAGTGAGGGTTTTCGGTAATGAAAGAATTTTTTCGGCTCCACGATTAAAATCGGGGGCTTGAAACCTGGATTCTCCATCCTGTCGCACAGAATCCATTCTGGTTCCTGAATTCTGAATTCTTCTTCGGTAAATGTACAGCCGAGGAATTACGTCTGCGGGAATTTGATCGGGAACGCGGATGGTGGTGGGAAAGCACCGCAAACGCCCGCTGCGGTTGAATGATTGGATGGATAGCGAGGTACAGCCTGGACAACAAGGCTTCTGTGGCTATTTTGCTGGCTCTGGCGGAATGTTTGAAAGAGCCTGCGGTGAATGTTTATTTGGTGTCGTCGGCGAAGGAGCCGAGGCGATCGCAGCTTCGTATTTTACGCAGTGCCAGCCGTTGGATGCGCTGATTGCTTGGGAAATTTGCAAGCTTGGTGGCTCAATAGCCGATTCTTGACGGCGACAACCCGGTTTTGCTGGTTCAGGAGGACTACGGACTGTACGATGAAGAATTGGGGAACTGCACGCAGCAGCCGGCTTAGAGGTGCTGTTGGGGGCAATTAGCTGTTTTGGGAGAGATGCTTGGATCGCCATGAAGTTCGGCCAGATGGCCCGCGTCGCTTGTTTGGGCATCCCCACCCAGAACACCCACGGTTCGAGATTTCTCACCGGCCGGGCGATCGACAATTGCGATCGTATCCTCAAAGCCTAGTGTGACTAGCTTTGGGACGAGTAGAAAAAAAACTTTCGCAAAGTAGTTGACAGATTGGGAAAGATTAGTTAAGGTAATAAAGGTGCGGAACACAAGCAAACGCAACGCGCCCCCATCGTCTAGAGGCCTAGGACACATCCCTTTCACGGATGCGACGGGGATTCGAATTCCCCTGGGGGTATTGAAAATTTAAGTCTGATATCAAAGTGATATCTAGTATGTGGGGTGGGCATTTTGCCCGCCCTTATTGCTATTAGGACTTACGCAGGGGTAGCCAGAAACCTGGTTTTTGCTGAGAAGACCCGTCACAGCCTGCAGCAACCGCCAAAACCCGCTTTCTTTAGTTTGGTTTCTTTGGTGTTGATTCGTAACTCCCCTGATTAAATCAATTATCAGAATTAGCAATTAATTACCAATTAAAGAGAATTTAAACTTGCCAGGGTTACGTTTATTTCTTGTTGAAAAGGAGAGTTGGTGATTTTTTGAGCCATCAAGTTTTTAATCTCGTGACGCTCGCTCTTTATGAGAGAAAAGGTGAGATCCTTGCTTGGGCATACTATAAGTGTGCCTGCGTAAGTCCTGTTTGATGTAGAGGTTTCAACCCCTGTCTTAAGTCCCTGGTTAATACCTTAAGTCCTCGGTCGAGCACTAATGAGTTCTTCAGTCGTATGCAAGAGGACTTTTGCTTTGAGGCAGGGGTTTCAACCGCTGGCGGACGGACGGATTGCCGGACTGTTAGATATAATAGGCTCAATATAGTTGAGCACTTAGACAGCCAATAGCAGCAAAGGGGAGTGCGATGTACATACCTGTTACTTTCGACGACGGCATCAAAAGGAACGAAGCAATAGAAATAAAAGTCAGAAACTTTAAAGACTTAAACTTACAGGAAAGACATATTGAAGAGTTCTTACGCAAAAACATTAATTTGCTCTTTGGAGATAACGAAACTCTTCTAGTTGTTGGTCAACAAGTTCGTAATGCGAGTAAGGGGATTAGCGACCTGACTGCCATTGATGCAGATGGCAATATTGTTCTAATCGAGATTAAACGCGACGTACAAGATATCAAGACCAGAAAAGAACCTTTTGAATTTCAAGCTATCAGGTATGCCGCGAGTTATGCCAAAATTTCTACACCTGAATCCCTTGTAGAGTTGGTCTATAGCTCGTATATCGAGATACACAAAGATGAGTATGAATTAGGTGATTTGACTCCTAGTGAAAAAGCGAGACGAGAGTTGAATAAATTCTTGTCAAGCAATGACGCACTCAAAACCTTTAATAAAAAACAACGAATAATACTTATAGCCTCATCCTTTGATGAGCAAACCCTCTCTGCCGTTGCTTGGTTGATTTCAAATGGAGTAGATGTTATGTGTCTTAATATCACTCCTGTTTTTATAGGAGAGCAAGGTTTTTTGAGTATTGAAAAAATTTTGCCTCCGGCACAACTGGATGATTTTTACGTGGGTTTAGCCGGAGTAGGTTCTCCGATCGAGGGAGACATTATATCCACTGCTTCTGCCTTTAATAGAACTTGGCTACCTCGAATGGACGAGCTGTTTGAGTGGGAATTAATCAAAGCTGGGGATAGCCTTGAAATTAAAGATTTTGAAAGCTCTGAAGCTATAATGATTGATCCTACATTGGTCAGATTTAATGGGAAAGAAATCTCCTATAATAGTTGGGGAAAGAAAGTTACAGGGTGGTCTTCTATAAATATTTATGAATGGGCAGTGCTTAGTTCGACGAAGAGGACTTTACATGAACTAAGGAAGGAAAAAATGGCATAGTTGGAAGCCAAAGCCAGTCAAAGTGAACAAGTTCAAAACGAAGATGTGGGATAGATTACATACAAAATTGTGAGAAGAACTCTTAGATCGTGTCCGCTCGATCGCTCGAAATTTCTGTAGTAGGTTGAGTTGAACTTAGTGAAACCCAACATCAACTGTTGTTGGGTTTCATTATTATATGGCAATCATCAATCTCGCAACTTCACCAACGGTTCAATCTGCTGCCTTTGAAACTGCAATTCATCCGCCAAAGGCTGATAAATTTCCCGATCGCCCGATTCATTGCAATAATCCCACAAACCATTGTAACAGTGCCTGTCGTCGTCCCAACCCGGATGGTTAACAATCGGATACAAGCAGATTCCCTCTATCGGAACTCCTGCTTTCATCGCCGCCATTACCTCAGTGCACACATAATTAAACCAGACAGGTCTAAAATCGTCTTCAGTACCCGTTTCGGCTATGAATAAAGGGCGGCGGTAGCGCTCGAACACTTCTTGCAGCATTTCACCAAACGGGCGGTACAGCGGATGGGTGTATTTCATCGGCTCTTCATTGTGAATCCACTGATTGCGATCGTAATAATTCACCCCAATAATATCGAGATATTTTTCCTTACCCCCGAGTTCCGGGCGAAAACGTCCAGCCAACATATCCCAAGCTTGATATTGCGATAAACGATAACCTTCTGCCTCGTCTCGATCCTGCGGTCTGTCAGGATCGGCAATAATGTTAATTACCGGGTCGATTTGAACGATGCGAGTCCGGGGATTGACTTCCCAAACTGATTCTATCGCTGCGATCGCAGCTTTGATTAACTGGGTTTTTAGCTCGTCTCCCCGCCCTTTTGCAAACGGATTGATGTAGGCGACATCGCCGCCTCCCCAAGCAATAAATGAAATTTCATTCACAGGTGTCACGAAAGGTGTTTGGTCTGTTTCCTCAGTTAGCAATTCCATAAAAGCGCGCGCCATGTTGGCAAACCTAGACACGAATTCGGGACTGAAAATATCAATATCGTCGGGCCAGCCGTAGTGAAACAAATCCCAAATTACCTGCATTTTTGTGTCGCGGGCGGCGCGGATGATTGGCAGGGCGCTGGAAAAATCGTATTTTTCGGGCGACTGTTCGATTAAGTGCCAGCGGAGGCCTTCGCGGACTGTGTAAATGCCTTGCTGTTGCAATCGCTGGTAGTCGGCGACTGCAAATTTATCGTGGCCGGTGGCGGCTGTGACATCGAGGCGTTTTCCTGATCGCAATCTGTGGGTAGAACATTCAAAGCCACCCATGAAAAAACTTTGAAACATCTATCGAATGGGTAATGGGGCATGGGGCATTGGGCATAGGGCATAGGGCATAGGACATTGGGCATTAGGAATTTAGAAATTGGTAATTGTTAGCAATTAACTAATAACTAATAACTAATAACGGATGCCCTGTTTTGCCGATGCCCTATGCCCAATGCCCAATTAGCACTGAGTAATAGCTTGCGGCGGTGAACTTTCTTCGGGAATATCCCAGCCGAGAGTTGCCGCGGCCATCGTCTCTAAGGGAAACTTGGGAGTGCGATCGGCATACAGCAAACCGTTAGCTTCTTGGTAAGTATCGGTCAACTGGGTGTAACAAAATCCACTGAACATTTCCACTTTGTTTACCACCTTCAGTAGCGCGATGTAGCGCCTTTGCAGTTCCTTCGTGTCCCACGCGCGCACATAGCCCCAAACTCTGTAAAAATCGGGGTTTTCGTGGCCGGCGCAGGCGATGCCGCCGAATTCGGTCAGCATCATCGGCTGTCCTTGGTGCGGGTGGCCGTCGAGGGTGAGGATGCGCCCTCCCGGACGCCCGCGATCGAACAAATCGGCTAGCTGGACTTCGGGCCCGTAGCGCTTGGCTAGGGTTTGTGGGTTGTTGTCGTAGTCGTGAATCGCCAGGATGTCGGTATCGATGCTTTCCCAGCCGTCGTTACCTATGACGGGGCGAGTCGGATCGAGGGTTTTTGTCAAGAAATACAGCGCTTGCACGTAGTTGCGGTGGGCTGCGGCTTCGACTAAATTCGGAACTCCCCAAGATTCGTTGAATGGCACCCAGACTACGATACAGGGGTGGCTGGCGTCGCGGTCGATGACTTCCGTCCACTCCCGCGTCAGCCGTTGAACGGCTTTGGGAGTGAAGCGGTAGGCGCTGGGCATTTCTTCCCAAACTAAGAGTCCCAACACGTCAGCCCAGTACAAAAATCGGGGGTCTTCGATTTTTTGGTGCTTGCGGACGCCGTTGAAACCCATTGCTTTGACTAATTCGACATCGTGGCGCAAAGCTTCGTCGGAGGGGGCAGTCATCATGGTGTCGGGCCAGTAACCTTGGTCGAGCACCAGTCGCAAATAGTAGGGCCGGCCGTTTAGCATGAAGCGATCGCGCTGGATGCTGACAGTCCGCATGGCGGTGTAGGATTTAATCTCGTCGAGCAGTTTGCCGTCGGCCCACAACTGCACTTGAGCGTTAATTAGCGTCGGCTTTTCGGGACTCCACAGCAGTTCGTTGCGGTAGTCGTCGATCCCCGGGTCTGAGAGGGCGATACGGCGGTGAATTTCGCCGTTGAGGACTTCGTAGGTGTCGTTGACTAGCAGCAAACAGCCGATCGACAGTTTAACTTTAATCTGGATTCCCTCCTTGCGATCACCCGCCACAAACGCTTCAAAACCGATTTCCCAGCGTTCAAACTGGGGAGTCCAGCGGATGCGCTCGATATAAGTGTGAGGCACCAATTCTACCCAGACTGTCTGCCAAATGCCTGTCGTGCGCGGATACCAAATACTATGCGGCTCTATTTGCCAGTCTTGCTTGCCCCGTGGTTGCTCCAAATCTTGCGGGTCGTCCTGGGCCCAGACTGTCACCCGCTGCGGCCCGTTGAGGTTCACAACTGCTGTAATGTCTGCGCTGAAAGGAGTGTGTCCGCCTTCGTGTTCTATGACAAACTGACCGTTCACCCAGACGCGGGCGCGGTAGTCTACGGCCCCAAAGTGGAGGAGAACTCTGCCCTCTGTGTGGGGTACGTCAAATTCCCGTTCATACCAGCAGTTGGCGTGAAAGTTCGTGTCGCCGATCCCGCTTTTTGCCGATTCTGGAGCAAACGGCACTTCTATAGTGTGAGTCCACTCAGAAATATCGATCGGCTGCACGCAGTGGCCCGCGTCATCGTAAGCAAACCTCCACTGACCATTGAGACAAATCCAGTTGCTCCGGCGCAGTTGGGGGCGCGGATAACCTGTTTTCCGTCCTTGAACTGTCACCTTACTATCAAGAGTTGCAGACTCTTCTATCTCGCAATTTTCTAGCTCTCTACCTAACCAACTCATCGGCACATCTACCCAAAGTTATATTTATAGGTTAGCTACAATTACCACCACTTTGACAAGTTTTTTGCTGATTAATCTGCAAAAGTTCTGCCCATTAAAACAGCCTCATCTGAAGGCTCTCTTGTGCTGAAGTCATTAGTCAGAAGAAGGAACCATAAACCAGGAAGAAAAAACCAGGAAGATTTTTCGTATACCCCACTCTCCCCCTCTCCTCCTCTCTCTCTAGCTCGCCAGACTTTGCAAACCTCCTAACGGTTCAGTTAGCTCGCTTTTGAGAGAAAATTCTTCCGCAAACGGCAAACACTGAAATATTTGCTGTAGTCCCGTCAGTTCAAAGAGAATTCTAACTTGTTCGCTCATGGCCGAGATCAAAAGTATACATTCGCTGTCTCTAACTAATTTCACGATCGCCACTACAGCCATTAACTCGGAATTTTTCAGGAAATTTATTTTAGAGAAATCCAGCATAAGAATTTTGCCACCGCTTTCAATGAGGCGCTGTATTTCTTTCTGAAACTGAGCAGATTGAGAAATTTCCAAAACCTCATGAGACAAAACAATTTTAACTAGAACGTTCATTTTTACCTCAATGCTTGTTTGAATTATTAAATAACTTTTGATGAAAACCGAGTAAGGTGCTCCGTGGGCACCTTACCTTTTTACCCGTAACTCCCAGCTTCCAGCTACTTGCTAACAGATTTGCCGTTGCCGTTGCCGTGGCTGTTGCCGTTGTTGACAGCAGCGACTTCTAGAGAAGCTGCGGCTGGGCGAGGGGCAACTTCATTCGAGGAGGTTACATTAGAGGCAGTACCGTTAACATTTTCTACCAATTCAATCACCGGCTTGGTAGTAATTTGTTTGTAAGTTGTCAGAGCTTGAGCGACCACTTGATCCATGTTGTAATACTTGTAAGTCGCCAGCCTTCCCACGAAAGAAACTCCCGGAGTTGCATCAGCCAAAGCCTTATATTTCTTGTAAATTTCGGCATTCTCGGGACGCGGAACCGGGTAGTAAGGGTCTCCCTCAGCTTGGGGGTATTCGTAGACAATGCTAGTTTTTTGATGCTCTTGTCCGGTGAGGTATTTAAACTCCGTGCAGCGAGTATATAAATGCTCGTTGGGGTAATTTACGACCGGGGCTTTTTGGTGTACGGGTACGTTCAGTGTTTCGTGCTTGAATTCCAAGGAACGGTAAGGAAGTTTCCCGTAGCAATAATTGAAATAGGTATCGACCGGCCCGGTGTAAATCATTTCTCCGTAAGGGATAAAACCCTCAATCTCGCGGTAGTCGGTATTCAGCATCACCTTGATGTTTGGGTGAGAAAGCATCTTTTCAAACATCCGAGTGTAGCCGTGCAGCGGCATTGCTTGATAGGTATCGGTGAAATAGCGATCGTCCCGGTTAGTGCGAGTGGGTACGCGCGCAATCACTGAGTTGTCGAGTTCCGACGGGTCCATTCCCCACTGTTTGCGGGTGTAGTTGCGGAAGAATTTCTCGTAAAGTTCGCGGCCGACTTTGCTGACAACGACATCTTCGGAAGTGCGAATGTAATCCTTTGGTTCTGCTACTTTCGCGAAGAAATCTTCTACTTCAAATGAGGTGAGATTCAGTCCGTAAAGTTCGTTTACGGTGTTGAGATTGATCGGAATTGGCAGCAGTTGACCGTCAACGCTGGCTAGGACGCGGTGTTCGTACGGCCGCCACTCGGTGAAGCGCGAAAGATACTCGAAAACTGGGCGGGAATTGGTGTGAAAAATGTGGGGGCCGTATTTGTGTACGAGAATGCCGTGGTCGTCGTAGTGATCGTATGCGTTGCCACCGATGTGGTTGCGGGTATCAATTATCAAGACTGTTTTTCCGGCCTCATTTGCTAGTCTTTCGGCAATGACGCTACCTGCAAATCCGGCTCCGACGATTAAATAGTCAAACATTGAAACACCTCTGATTTTTAGTAAGTTAATGGGTCATTTCTAATTGCAAACAAAGCGATGAGTGTTGAGTGTTAAGTTTTGAGTGGGTGCATTGGTAACTCTTTAACTTAAACCTCCACATTCCTAACTTAAAACTTTCATCCGGTCTTCGGCTTTCTGCCGTTTCTCGTGGATCGCACTTTTGATCAACCCCAGCATTTCACCCCAGGTATTGTCCCAAGAATTGTCTGCTAAAAAGGCGTCTACTTCGCTCAGCCACTTGGTGCGAACGTCCGAACTTTCGCTGAGAATTTCGTGGGCACAAGCAACGAATTCTTCTGAATTGCTAGCAATCCGAACCAAGCCTTTTACTTCGTAGGGCCGCACCACATCGCGGATCGGAGTAGAAATCACTGGTTTGCCGGCAGCGAGGTATTCTGGAGTTTTCGTGGGACTAATAAACTTAGTCGATTCGTTAATCGCAAAAGGTAGCATTGCTATATCCCACCCCCCAAGATACGCTGGCAGTTCTTGATAAGATTTGCCGCCAAGATAGTGTATATTTGGGTGAGTTGGCAGACTTGCCTGATCGATTTTCGCCACGGGGCCAATTATGACTAAATGCCACTCTGGCCTTGCTTCCGCAATTCCCCTCAGCAGTTCGATATCCATGCGTTCGTCTATGACGCCATAAAATCCCAAACGCGGGTGAGGAATGTCTTTTTGATCCGTCGGTTCTTCTGAAACATTCCTGGCTGTGGCAAAGTGTTCTTTTTCGATGCTGCTGGGGAAGGGGTGAATGTTTTCGTGCTGGTGCTGTTTAGCTTCGTAAAGGCTATGTCCGCCTGTAAATACTACGCTGGCGCGCTTTAATAGCTGGTTTTCATTAGCTTTTAAATTCGGGTGCGCGCCTTTGAATGCTGACAATTCATCCATGCAGTCGTAGACTACGGCTAGCGGCTTTAAGTGGTTTGTGAAACTGACAGCCATTGGTGTGTAATACCAGAGGATGTACTGGCTAATTTCTGCCGCTCGAAACAAATCATCTAGCATGGCTTGCTGAGCAGTTTGTGCTGTTGGTTCGCTGATTCCTTCGCTCAGGTGTGGTACTATTACCCAGACTCCGCTTTCGTGGATGCTGACATCAAGCCACCAATCTGTAGCCGCGCTCAAAATGGGTTCTTCTACAAAGAATACCCGACGATGTTGGGCACACCGACTCAAGAGATGTTGCGGACGCTGATAGACAAAATTCCACCGCAAATGAGACATGCAAACTAAATCTGGTGCCTCTAAAGCATCAGTTTTTGATAAGTTGGCGCGCAATGCGGGCGAGGGTGCGAATTGAGAGGGCGATTTGGCTGGATCTATAGAGGTAAATCGGATCTCCCATGCTCGAGCTTTATTGCTATAATTATTGTTTACTGAGTTTTCTGGGGGCGACATAATTAGCCTCTGGAATTAGTCAATGAAAATTGTCCGTTAAAATTGGTCAATAGGATATATTTCTCAGCAGTGTCTTACTGAAGTTGCAAGCATAAATCTGAGAATTTTTATTGACGAGCAAGCGCCGCATTCATTGAACCAAACAAAGAAACTGTTTAGCTGCGGGAAAACACGCTTATCTGCTTTTTTCAGAATTGAAACTTGGAGATAAGTTAATATTGCTAGACTTGCTATTGTTGTTAAATGTAGCCCAGTTTTTCTGCCATAACTTCTATCTGAAGGATGACTTCTATCTCAGGACGCGCTTAGCTTGCATGCTGGGTTCAAAAGCCGTTAAAATGCCGATCGACCTTGTAAAATGACTCTTAAGTGGCAGGTACGGGGTGAAAAAAGAGCGAGTTTTATTGCTTTATTTGGAGAGGATAGAAAATTTGCGATCAAATTTATGTTGCTTTTTGATTCGACAAACCTAGCCTTTTTTAAAGTCATCCGACTCGCTAGTAGGAAAAATTTGTATCCTAATATACAAATTCCCTCGGAGATTTCTGACTTCCGATAGATTAACAATTAACAGTTTATGGAGTCGGGTTAAATTCACCGAAGAACACCTGTCTCAACAATACCAAAGAAACCAGGCAACCGCAACGATAAACCTAATATTTTGCGCGAGTCTGTGGCAAGAAAGCAAAGTGACGACATTTGCGCTGTGGGCGTCAGTTTAACCTTGCGCCCACAGCACAAATGTCAATCATCCCTCTAAGGGCGGGTTCGCCGATATCTGCGATCAAAGGCAAAACATCCACGTAAACCCGCGACTAGAAAATAGCAGCAACTTTACAGTCGGCGGCTGTCAATTTTGGCGATTCCCCCTCCAAAGGCAAAATCTTGCACAGTCGAACTCTTTAAGAAATCGTGAGGGAAACCCAATTCAATTGCACTTACTTTGTCTAACTGCTGCATTTGTTCGGGAGTTAATTCAAACTCCAAACAAGCCAGATTTTCCTGAAGTTGCGAGAGTTTGCGCGAACCCACAATCGGAATAACTTGGACTGGCTGTTGGATCAGCCAATTTAGGGCTACTTGAGAAGCAGGTTTGCCAATTTCGGCTGCTATTTTGCTAACTTCGTCAGCAATTTTGAGGTCCCGTTCGTTAATTTTTCCCGATTCAGGTGAATTCAGCCGTTTAGCTTCGCTGGCTGTTTCTGAAGTGTTGTATTTTCCTGTCAGCAAACCCGCTGCTAGGGGACTCCAAGCTGTGACGCCAATATCAAAGGCTTTTGCCATAGGGATCAAGTCCCGTTCAGGAGTTCGCTCTTTTAAAGAATACTCGATTTGCAACCCGATAAATGGTGTCCAACCGCGAAGGTGGGCGATCGTATTTGCTTGAGAAATAATCCAAGCCGGCGTATCGGAAATGCCGATATAAAGAACTTTGCCTGCGCGCACCAAATCGTCAAAAGCGCGCATCACTTCTTCGACGGGTGTCGTAAAATCCCAAGCGTGCAGCCACAGCAAATCTATGTATTCAACTTGCAATCGCTTCAAACTTGCTTCTACTGCTTGGACCATATTTTTGCGGTGGTTGCCGAAACCGTTGATGTCGCCATTCTTCATGTTGAGGCTATACTTAGTGGCAACTACCCATTTTTCGCGATCGGCTGCGATGAACTCGCCGACATATTTTTCGCTAGTACCGTTGGTGTAGAGATTCGCGGTATCAATGAAATTGCCGCCCGCTTCTGCAAAGGCGTCGAACATTTTCCGGCTTTCGTCGTAGGAGCTCCCCCAACCCCACTCTTCCCCAAAAGTCATGGTTCCGAGGCAGATTTCGGAAACGCGAAGTCCGCTGTGACCTAGTAGTTTGTATCTCATGTCACCCTTCCGCTAGTTAATGGTTGTTAACAGTTTAGATCGGGATTTCCCAAACTGTTGCCATCAGTCGGGGTGGCGGGCTTTTGTAATGTGTTAGCGCTGCGCTGAATGTTAAATGTTTTGCCAAGTTAATCAAAATGTCGTAGCAGGGTCGAGGGTTCCGGACCATTGCCCCTGCGTTTAGTTTAAACAGCGCAGGGGCGATCGTCTTACTAATGTATTTAGGATTACATGAATAAATTAAATACCGTAAAATGACAAAATAAATATCTACCTTTAGATAGGTATTTTATGAAAGGAGTTAAATAAAAAAATACTATCTTAAATAATCAGAAAACCAGACAGAACTAGAGAAAAAATTAATGTAGCTAAATTAACTTTTTAGCGTTATAGTGATTTATAGATTACAAAAACTAGGTGACTCACTTGGCTGATATCGTTGATACCGCCGTTTCGGCTGGCTCTTTTACAACCCTAGTTGCTGCTGTCAAAGCTGCTGGTTTAGTAGATACTCTCAAAGGCGCTGGCCCCTTCACAGTTTTCGCACCTACTGACGAAGCTTTTGCTAAGCTTCCCGAAGGTACTGTAGACGCACTGCTTAAGGACATTCCTAAGCTCACAAAAATCTTGACTTATCATGTCGTTTCTGGCAAAGTTATGGCCGCTGATGTGGTCAACCTGAAATCTGCCAAGACAGTTGAAGGTTCAGAAGTTAAAATTGATGCTTCCAACGGCGTCAAAATTAATGATTCTACCGTTACAACAGCCGATGTTGCTGCTGATAATGGTGTCATCCACATTATTGATTCAGTCTTGCTTCCTGCGTAAGCACAGATTTAGATAGCGCCATACTATCTTGAGGGCGGTGGCTGTTGTTAGCCACCGCCCTGTTTCAGTTGATAGTTGAGATTTAAATATTTTACGCAGCTCGATAATTAAAATTATTATAGAGCAGCGGGAATTGGGCGATCGCACTCAGCTTAATTCTGCCCCCAATTTGTCGCTGTTGGATTTACCGGGAAAACTGGTTGCAGGCTAACTGCGACACGTACTCTGGACAAAAATTTTATCAAAAAAATAAAAAAGTGCGATCGCGACTCGTTAGCAATTGCCGATAATTAGCGGCCCACTTATTTTGCACTATCGGGCTGATTCCCGGTTGAGGCGTAGATACCAGGGCAACCAAACCCAACATTTTTCCGAGAAACTGGGTTGAGGAGGCATTGTCCTAATTAAGATACAATAAGAACCACAAAGAAAGTGCGATCGACATTATTTGACAGTCAAGCTATGCAATCTACAACTCAGTCCGAGACAGAACAGGCGATGGACGCTCCCAAACACGGATTGCCCGTTACAATTATTACAGGATTTCTCGGCAGCGGGAAAACAACCCTGCTCAACCATATCCTGACCAACCAGCAGGGTTTGAAAACAGCAGTTTTGGTAAATGAATTTGGCGAAATCGGCATCGACAACGAACTGATTGTCACCACCGACGACAACATGGTTGAGCTGAACAACGGCTGCATCTGCTGCACTATTAATGAAGATTTAGTTAATGCAGTTTACAAAGTTCTAGAACGTCAAGAAAATCTCGATTATCTAGTAGTCGAAACAACCGGACTCGCCGACCCGCTGCCAGTAGCAATGACTTTTTTAGGAACAGAACTGCGCGACCTAACTCGTCTCGATTCGATAGTGACAGTAGTAGACGCAGCCAACTACAGCTTAGATTTGTTCAACTCTCAAGCAGCTTACAGTCAAATAGCTTACGGCGATATAATTATCCTCAACAAAACTGATTTGGTTGAAGAAGCAGAGTTAGATTTGTTGGAAGTTAAGATTCGCGATATCAAAGAAGGTGCTAGAATTCTGCGAACAGTAAAATCGCAAGTTCCACTGCCGCTTGTCCTCAGTGTAGGATTGTTTGAATCTGACAAATATTTCCAATCTGAGGAAACTCCTAGCAGTCACGAACATCACGACCACGACCACCACGAACATCATGAACATCACGACCACGGCCATCACGACCACGGCCATCACGATCACAGCCATCACGATCACAGCCATCACGACCACTCCGACCATTTAGAAAATGACGGATTTACCTCAATTTCTTTCCAGAGCGACAAGCCCTTTTCTCTAAGGAAATTTCAATATTTCTTAGACAACCAACTGCCAACAAACGTGTTTCGCGCGAAAGGGATTATGTGGTTTGAAGAAAGTCCCAAACGGCATATTTTTCACTTGAGCGGCAAGCGATTTTCGATGGACGATGACGAGTGGAAAGGTGAGCGGAAAAACCAGCTTGTTCTCATCGGTCAGGGTTTGGATACCGAGAATTTGCGATCGCAACTCGAAAACTGTCTTTGTATGCCTTCAACCAATCGCGGCAAAGGTTTTGGGAAAAACTAACAGTAAAATATTCTTTTCTACCGGTTCCCAGGCTAGAGCCTGGGAACCGATGTCTAGAGGAAGAGCCTCTGTGGTATTCAGGAAGATAGGAGGAAGAGCATAAGAATCTGCCTTACCCGGTTTTAGCCTGGTAACGAGTAATTACCTATTACCAATTACCGATTTTCAATACGAGTCATCATCCAACGAGTCAAATCATCTCAAGTCGAAATTAACGGTCTAATTGTCGGCAAAATTGGCTACGGACTTAACTTGCTGGTAGTGGCCAAGAAGTAATGATGGTAAGATAGTAGCCTCGATCAGTTTTTTGTCAACTCGGCAGAATTGTCCCGTTTGCTCTTGTGCCCGAAGCGTGAAAAACGGTCATATTCACACGGGAAAACAAAGATTCAAATGTTACGAGTGTCGTCGGCAATTTGTCGAGAATCCAGACCAGAAGGTGAGCGACTCAGCGACCACGCAAACTAATCGACTGATTATTGCTAGAACGCCTCTGGAAAGCCGGCATCGCCCGTGATCTCAAGGTTTCGCAGCATGGCTCCAAGATTATCTTAATCGGAAATACGCCTGAGTACCCCCCCAGCTACAGGTGTTATCAAAAAAAAAAGCTAACGATTCAATGTGATGAATTATGGTCATTTGTAGACCCCTTAAATGAAGAATAGTTGATTATTAAATGGGGACTAAATATCAAAAACCATGGTAAGGTAATTTTTGTATCACAGTTTAAATGCACAACAGCTTATCTAACCCATCCTTCTATTGTGGTTGATTTATCCTTGGTTATAAATATTTTATAATCCTAATTTATTGCTTGGGTTGAACGATTTAATTGATACAATAAATCAACTCCAAGCCTTTTGTTTTTATGTTTGATCTAGCTTATTTCTTACTTCTTTAATCCGGAGAGTGACAAAAGAGGGATATCAGGGTTAGGAGCACGGGCTGACAGTGGCGTTTTTTTTTGCGGAGTGGTATAACTACTCGGAATCCACAAATATTGCAATTCGTCAAGCGCTGGTGGGAGAGGGTAAATTAGTGCTGGGTAGAGAAAAATCTACAGGAAGTATCGAAGTCCCTGTGCCATTCGGCTTGCCAGCAGCAGGATCAGGCTGGTAAAGTTGGATACGATCGCGCCCAAGTCGTTTAGCTTGATACAGGGCTTGGTCGGCTGCGGCAATCAGAATTTCGGCTCCCGATTCAGATCCAGGAACAATACTCGCTACGCCCAGACTGACAGTGACGTACTCGCTCACCTGAGAACCAGCGTGAGGAAGCTGCAAAGCAGCGATTGTGAGCTGTATGTGTTCGGCTACCTGCACAGCGCCTTGAATCGCAGTATTTGGCAAAATAACGGCAAATTCTTCGCCTCCGTAGCGAGCTACTAAATCTGCAGGGCGATTGACTGCATTGCCGATCGCCCCGGCGACTTGGCGCAAACATTCGTCTCCGCCTTGATGCCCGTAAGTATCGTTGTAACTTTTAAAAGAATCAATATCGCACAGAATTAGGGACATGGGCGTTTGTTCCCGCGCTTGTCTGCGCCACTCCATTTCTAAATACTGATCGAACCGTCGGCGGTTTGCTAGCTGCGTGAGTGCGTCCGAAGTAGCCAAGCGCTCTAACTTGAGGTTGGCGGCTTGCAACTGCTGGTATAGTTCTGCTTGCTTGATGGCGATCGCCAACTGGGTGGCCAGAGAAGACAGCAACTCTACTTCCAACTGCATCCACTGCCGGGGACTGCACTGGTGGGCCATCAGCAGCCCCCACAACTCATCTCCTTGCACTAAAGGCACTACCAAATAAGCTCTCACCGCGAATTGTGCGAGCAACTCAATTTGATATTGCGGCAAATCGGCGGCCAAGATATCGGCGATCGGTCGGATCGCTCGATGTTGGTACGCTTCGAGATAGAACTCGTCAAAACAGAAATTTTCCAGGGTTTCCCCCAACATCGGCTGGCAGTTGGCAGCTACAGATTCCACTGTCACCGCCCCCGTCGCCGGGCCCGCGCACAGACTGCCGGTACAGGGGTTAAAGCGGACGATCATCACTCGATCGGCCTGAAGGAACTGACGCACTTCTGTCACTGTCGTGCTGAGCACTTCGCCCAAATCCAGAGACTGGCGGATGTGCTGAGTAATCGTCGCCATCAGCAGTTCTCGTTCGTTCTGCTGCCGCAGCGCCTCTTCTGCCCGCTTGTACTCGGTGATATCTTGAGCGGTGCCGAAAATTTGTTTGGGGCAGCCGTCGGCTGTGCGGGCGAAAACTTGGTCGCGGCAGCGAAACCAGCGCCATTCGCCCGATCGATGTTGGAGCCGATACTCCAACTCCAAAATATGCCCGTCTTGGGCCGAGGGAAATTGTTGCTGGTGGGCTTTGAGCCTCGGCAAATCTTCTGGGTACACCAAACTGGAGTACAAAGCAGTTTGCATCTGTAAAATTTCGTAGGGAGTGTAGCCCAGCAATTTAGAAGCTTGACCGTTGACGTAAACGTTTCGCTGTTCGGTCAAATCGTAAATGTACAGTAAATAAGGCGCCGCGTCAGCAATTTGCTGGATGAAATGCTGGCTCGATCGCAATTCTTCCTCCACCCGCTGACGCACTTGCACTTCTTCCAAAGCTTGATCCCGCATTGTGCGGTAAGCTTGGATGCGATGGGTGAGGTCGGTCACGTCTTGAATCACCAGCAGCGCGTAGAACGATGGGGAATTGACCCCGGGCCATATTGATGACGAAACTGAGGGTACAGATTCCCTAGACACAAAAGCACTTCTTGGTGATCCGACTCCGACAGTACCCTCTGATTCCAACTCAAGAGTATGAAGAATCCAGTCTCTAATCTCCTGTTCTTCTATGCCAGCCTCTTGGGCCGGCACAGCAGTCACAGTAGTTTGCTGAATTCGCTGCTGGCCGTCTTGCCAAGTTGCTGGAATCAGGTGTTTGTGAATTTGAGAAGAAAAAATTGTTGGCGGGCCTCCTGCAAAGATTTGCTTGAAGCGAGTGGCGTACTTTAACTGACTCAGGTGAGGAAAATGGGTTGTGATCTTTGTTCCCAATATTTGGCTGCGGGGAATTTTAGTCCACTCTTCCAGACAAGTGTTCCAAAACAGCACCACAAAATCATCTTGCAGCAAGCAGGCGCCGACTGGTACGCTGTCGAGAACCCCAAACTTTTCCTTAATACTTTTGCTTTCCTCAATCATAGACCCCCGGCAAGTTGATTGATAGCAGTCAACAAGGTGTCAAAGGAATTAACATTGAAAATAAGAATGATATCTCCTTCAATGTGAAGCCTTTCAATCATGAAACTGGTCTGGGCTAATAAAACAACTGTATCAGTAGCTAAACCGCCAGATATCAGTAAACTAGAAATCGTCCCTTCGCTATAAGTGGGAATGGAGTAGTTCAGGCGCTGCTGAAGTACGTTGCTGATTGCGCCCATGACCCCATTAATTACAATATTTCCCACTTCACTCAGCGTACCAATTTTGACTGAATCGAGATCGTGAGTTCCAACTTCTTCTCCTGTGAGCATCGTCACCAGCAGGGCAGCGCTGTTGGTGGGAAAGACTAGCTGGGCAATGCCTCCAAAGGAGCCTGTGAATTTGAGCTGGACGGCGGCGATTTGCTCGCCGTTGAGGTGCTGCTCTAATTCTTCCTCTACGTCGGTGGGAGTCAAGATTTGAAGGTAGGGGATTTGCAAGCGAATCGGGGAGTCGATCATGTCGTTCAAAACCCCTGCGGCTTGACCTATCCCGATGTTGACGAGTTCCTGCAAAGCATCGAGCTGTCGAGTGCTTAATTTCATTGGGTGCTCTCCTCGCTGACACTGAGAGCTTTTTTGATCCATCCGATCAGTTCGTCTGAGTTGGGCATTTTGTGAATGACTGCCACGGCTCCGAGTTCCATGCACTCGGAGCGGGTGCTTGCTTGGATGTCTGCGGTAATTACGATAACTGGAATTTTATATCCTCGATCGCGCATGGCTTGCAGGACTTCCCGACCTTCCATTTCCGGCATCAGCAGATCTAAGAGCATACAGTTTGGGGTTTTAGTGCCGAGCAGTTCTAGAGCTTCAGGGCCGCTGGATGCTTCCCAAGTCTCGTATCCTTCTGCTCGGAGAATTTTGCAAATTACCCTGCGAGTCAACCACGAATCTTCGACAACGAGAATTGATGTCACTACGTTCTCCTCCTTCTATTGTTAGGACTGACCGGTATTGCAGGTACTGCTTTTATCTTGACATTAATTTAAAGTGCTGGGACGGGGTGCGATCGAGCTTGACTCGGAATTCCTGTTCTTAAAAACTAACGCATTAATGTGTTGGATAGTTTAGTATCTTGGACTATGTGAAGAAAAAACCTGGTTTCTGAATGAAACCAGGTTGGCGGGATCTTTATTGCTCCTAACATCGGGGCTCAATTATAGATTACCAAACGCTTCCGGAGGGACTCTACTCGCTGTTTGGCAGTGGCATTGTCTGGATCGCAGGCGAGAGCTTGTTCGTACATTTCCAAGGCTTGAGCTGTTAATTTCTTGCGCTCGTAGGCGTGACCCAGATTATTGAGAGATGTAACGTATTCTGGCTGCAACTTCAGGGCTTCTTTGTAGTGGCGGATTGCGATGTCGTACTGTTCTTGGCCGAAGTGTGCAAAACCAAGGGCGTTGTAAATAACGGCTTGATTTTCTTCGCCTTCTAAGTCTTTGGCTTTCAGGGCTTTTTGAAACAGTACGATCGCCTGGGAATAAAGCTTTTTATCTAGATAGATACTTCCTAATTCGTAGTATTCCTGTGCTGTTCCTTTTTCTACTGTCAGCTTATTTTCTAAGCGTTCCAGAGACATTTCCAGCTTGCGAGTTTTAAGAATCTGGCGCACCACAAACCAGGAAGTGCTGCCGAGTATAGCGAGCAGGACTGACAGGTAAACAATGAGCAAATTACTATCCATGTTTTTCTTAAAATTAGGTAGGTCTGTGGAAGGTTTTATTTATTTTAAGGCGATAGCAATCTCTGATATCTGCCTCTGCAACTGTATAAAAAACAAGGAAATAGCGTTCGACTGACCCGATCGCGATTTCTGAAAAAGCAAGAGCCCAGAAGTAAGAACAAAGAAGGAAAGTTTGTCTCAACCTCCTAAATTTATCAGGAGTTTTCCTTCTCTGGCAGACTGTTAAATCTTTCTTACTTCTGCTTTCTGCCTTCTGAAAATCAAGCGAACTTTCAGCCTCCGGCTCGATTAGCCATTTCCACGACTTTACCGAATGTTGCGGGGTCAATGATCGCCATTTGTGCCAGCATTTTGCGGTTGATTTCGATGTTGGCTTTTTTCATGTTGCCGATCAGTCTGCTGTAGCTCGTGCCATGCTGGCGCGAGGCGGCATTGATCCGAGCAATCCACAGGCGACGGAAATCGCGTTTGCGTTTTTTGCGATCGCGATAACCGTTACGCAGGGCCTGCATCACCCGTTGGTTAGCTGTGCGGAACTGTTTCGACTGTGCGCCTCGGAAACCCTTGGCTAATTTGAGAATTTTTTTGCGGCGCGCTCTGGCGACATTACCGCGTTTTACCCGTGTCATCTTTAATTTCCGTTAAACTTTACAAGTATGGAAGCATTAACCGCACGTTAGCGTCGTTGGTCTCGTCAATGACGACCAGCTTAGAGAGACGGCTTTTGCGAGCTGAACTTTTGTGCTGTAGCAAGTGGCTTTTGTAAGCTTTGCGGCGCACGATCTTACCGCTGCCGGTCGCTCTAAAGCGCTTTGCGGCTGCTTTGCGAGTTTTGAGTTTTGGCATGGACTGGTGTTATTTGGACACAAGCTTCAACCGTATCATATTTGTGGTACTTTCTGCAAGGGAGATTTGCGGCTTGGGGGCAGCGCTGTATTTGGGGCAATATACATGATGCGCGATCGGGTAATCTTACAGTTGTTTGCGGAGTTAACATCTAGTATAAAATGTTATACCGCAGTTGCGCTATCATTAATGGTTATCGGCAGAGTTAATATTTGAAAGCTGCTGGTGAGCCACGATAATTAAATTGAAGATGCAACATTAATTAGGGCTTGCCGAAAAAGCCTAAAACCTCGACAGAGAAAGACTTTGAATGGTTTGAACGCTCCGCGTGTGCAA
>NZ_JAUBSB010000070.1:0-22269 GCF_036702135.1 Microcoleus sp. LAD1_D3
GTTTTGGAGTAACAGCTTGCCGGATATTTAAAGGCAGCTACTTTTAGATGCGCTCGTTTTTTAGTCTAAACTCCAGTATTTTATAGCAATTTGAATTCACCCAAGTTTGCCAGCACATTGATATGGTGCGTCTGACACAAAAAATTTGTTTAAATCAAAACAATAGATTTCTGACACACCATACAAGTTGATTTAACTATTATATTATCCTTGAAATGAGGCAACCGAAACCCGATCGCGCCCTGCTTCTTTCGCCCGATAAAGCGACTCGTCGGCGATCGCAATTAGCTCCCCCGGCTGCGATATTGGCGCCGGAATGGAGCAAGCTACACCCAAACTCAGCGTCACGTATTCGCTGACAGCAGACTTAGCGTGAGGTATGTGCAAACCCCGCACCTGTTGTGCGATCATTTCAGCTACGCAAGTCGCACCTTCAATATCCGTATTCGGCAAAACTACTACAAATTCTTCCCCACCGTAACGCGCTACTAAATCTGCCGGTCGCTTTACCGAATGTTGGATAACCGCCGCCACTTGCCGCAAACATTCATCCCCCGCTTGGTGACCGTAAGTGTCGTTATAAAGTTTGAAATAATCAATGTCGCACATAATCAAAGACAGCGGTGCTTCTTCCCTTGCCAAACGCCGCCATTCCGTCTCGAGGTATTCATTAAAAGAGTGGCGGTTTCTTACCTCAGTCAAACTGTCGTAAGTTGCCAAATAGTGCAAGGCTCGATTCACCGTTTCTAACTGCTTTTTCTGCTGCTGCAACTGACGGTTGAGCTCCGCCAACTGCTGTTCGGCTGAGTGCGATCGCAACAAATTTCTCACCCTCGCCAGCAATTCCCTCTCGTCAAAAGGCTTTGAAATATAATCATCAGCACCCGCATCCAAACTTTCGATCCGAGCTTCCATCCCCGCTCGCGCTGTCAAAAAGATTACCGGAGTCGATTTCAATTCTGGCGTGTTCCGAATCTCCTTAAGCAAATCCAGTCCGTTTTGTCTGGGCATAACTTGGTCGCTCACAATCAAATTTGGCTGCAAAGTTTTGGCTTTTTCTAAACCTTCAACCCCGTCACTCGCCACGGCGACTCGATAGTACGGAGTTAATAAAGTTTGGAGGTAAGCCACCAAAAAATTGTTGTCTTCTACTACCAGCAACAGCGGTAATTCTCTGCTGTCAGTTGTTAATAGTTCCTCATTATTTTTGTCGTCAGAACTGTTAGGTTCCGGCAGCGGGGTCTGGAGTCCGCTCGCCCCGACATTTCCCGAACCCCACTCTCCGGCGCCGAATCCAGTCAGTCCCGCCAATTGGGCGATCGCGCTCACTAACTGATTCGCTTCCACCGGCTTCGACAAATGCCTCTGAAACCCCGCCTCCAGCGCCGATGCCGAATCTTCTTCCTCGATGCCTTCGGTCAGCGCCACGGCCGGCAGCAGTTCCCTGTGCTCGGAAATTTCCATTGCTCTGATGCGGCGGATCAAATCGCCGCCGTCGGCTCGCGATACCGTCATATCGCTCACCAACACGTCGGGCCGCGACTGTTGCAACTCGGCCATCGCTTCGGCGGCGCTACCCACCGCTGTTACCTTGGCTCCAAATGCTTCCAGGCCAGTTTTGAGAAATTTCCGGATCTCGGCGCTGCTTTCCACCACCAGGACTTGCTTTCCCGCTAGGGGTTTGGAAACCGATCCGGGTCTGCTTTCACTTTGGGCGATCGCAGCAGTGCGATCATCGGCTGCATTTTTGTTGGCAATCGGTAGCAGCACCCCAAAGGTGGCCCCCTGACCGATACCGGGACTCGAAGCCCAAACACTTCCCCCGTGCAGTTCCACTAACTGCTGCACAATTGAGAGCCCCAGCCCCAGCCGGTGGTGTTCCTTGCTCTGGAAGCTGTCTGCGGGGCGGAAGTAGTCAAAGATGTGTGGCTGAAATTTGGGGTCGATGCCGCAACCGCTGTCGCTGACCCGAATCAAGACGCCGGACGGACTAGGATCGAGGCGCACTTGAACTGGGTATGCTGTCGATTCTGGGGTGAATTTGATGGCGTTGGTAACGAGGTTCCATACTACTTGTTGCAAGCGTTCTGCATCTGCCAAAATGTAATCGACGGCGGGGTCGAAATGTTTTTCTACGCGGATGTTTTTAGCCTCGGCGTCGGGACGGAGGGTATCGATCGCAGATTCTACGATCGACGGGAGGTGAACTCGGCTGATGTTCAGGCACACTTTCCCCCGCAGCAGCCGCGAGAGGTCGAGGAGATTGTCTATTTGTCGGTTTTGTAATTTGGCGTTGCGCTCGATGATTTCCAAAGCGCGGCTGGTGGTGGCTTCGTTGAAATTGCGCGATCGAGCTAGCTGCGCCCATCCCAAAATCGCGCTCAGGGGCGATCGCAGTTCGTGGGAGGCGATCGCCAGAAATTCGTCTTTTGCCCGGTTGGCTTCGATTTGGGTGGCTTCAACGGCTTTGCGATCGGTGATGTCAAATCCGATCGCCAAATACTGACAGGGTTTTCCCTTAGAGTCCAACAGCGGAACTACTGTTGCGTACACCCAATAATCACTTCCATTCTTGGCTTTATTCTTAATATCTCCTTGCCAAACTTCACCTTTGGCAACAGTTGATAGCAGCTTTTTGATTAATTCCGAAGATTTATATTCCGAATGGAGGATGCCGAAGTGGCTGCCGATTAGTTCGGCCTGGGAATAGTTGGAAATAGAGCAAAGTCGTTCGCTGACATAGTTGATAATTCCTCGCGCGTCAGTCCTCACCGCAAGTGCCGATCGGTCGATCGCTATTTTAAAATCTAAACATTCTTGCAGCAACGAATCTCGTTCTTTTGTCGTAGAAATATAGCCTGGGCTATCAGGCGCGTTTTGTTGCTGGCGAGCGGGCTTATCCTTGTTCCGTTGTTGGATTTCCATTGCTTCTATCTTCCCCTGACGGCTGACACCTAATCTAATCGCATCCTGATTCATTATCACTATTTTCTTTCCCGCGCCGGCGGGTGCAATATTTTGTATCTCTTCATCTTCCGGAAAAATTGGCAGACACCACATCCACTCGGGAGTCACATCAATTTTTGTTTATAGGGGACTAAATTTTGTCAATCTGAGGACTGATTTTTTCCTATCTAGCCGATCATCGGCTGCTTGCTAATTCCCTTTTATATTTTATATTTTCTAGTTTACTATGTGGAATTACTGATAAATTTATGGTGGGAGCACGCGCCTAGAGTTGCATTCTTGTTTTAAACGGGTATCATAACCGTCAACTTTTTTCTCACAATTACTCCTGCTAGCTGGCCCAAAGTCTCGTCTTCGGCAGGCTTTCGGGTCTGTAGCATTCTGCCTCATCTGCACTGAAAGACAATATGTGCAGGGCTAGACAGTTCCGAAATCATGGGCGGGTTGGGGTGCACGAAGTCCCTATCTGGCGATCGTGCGTAACTTCTTTTAAATTATTTTCTTCTACATCTTGACAGGTCTGTACCTTTTTTGTATTATAAATGTAATATAACCTCGAACGATAGAACCGCCCAACTGCATTGACGCACTCAACTATTAACAACTTGAGGAAAATAGTCTGTGAATTTAGACAGGGTACGCGAGCAATTTGAACAAAGAGCATTTGATTATGACGGCTTAATTCCCCGCCTCATTCCGCGCTATCGCGAACAACACGATTTAATATTGCAGTTAATCCCTTTTAAAACTAATGCTAACATAAAAGTTCTGGATTTAGGCGCGGGGACAGGCATACTGTCGGCAATGATTTTGTCAGCATTTCCTCAAGCAAATGTCCTAGCCTTTGACATTGCCCAAAATATGCTGAAAATTTGCCAAACAAACTTGTCCGCTTTCCGAGAACGGCTGACCTTGCACCAAGGAAACTTTGCCGAAGATGATTTCGGCAGCGGTTACGATTTGGTAGTTTCAGGCTTGGCAATCCACCACCTCGACAGCGCATGCAAACAACAGCTATTTCACAAACTTTTCCACTCGATGAATCCAGGGGGAATCTTGCTAATTCGAGATATTGTGACAGGTGCTACTCCCCGGCTGACTGAGCAATACGAACAGTTGTGGCGGCAGTACATGAAAGCTAACGGAGAAGACCATGCAGCATGGTTTCACAACTATCTAAAAGAAGATATTCCCTCCTCTGTGGAAGAGCAGACCAAGTGGCTTGCAGAAGCTGGTTTTGCCGACGCTGGATGCCACTGGCGCTATCTAAATTTTGCGGTTTTTGGCGGACTTATCCCAAGGTAAAATGTATTCGGCCGAAGGTAAAGTTTGTGATAATTATCAAAAGATAAATTTCGTTAAAAATCGCACACCGAAGATTTTTTAATTTCACAAGGCAGAACCTAATTATGTAGATACTTAAAGGCGCCTTTTTCCGCTAGAAGTCGCGCCTAAACTTATTTATACTAGGAAATTTAATTTTCCCTAAACCTGTAGGGGCAGGTTCAGTCAAGCGTCATCTAGCAGAGCCAACAGATTCACTCTACCCGCCCCCACCAAACGATATAACCCGCTAGTGACATTTTGCAAAATGTGATTTAAAAACTCAATAAATAAATTAAAATTATGAACCCTTCTCGATTAGTAAAAATCAGCCGATATCTCAGCAAACACCTGCGTCACGCGCCCTCGCGCATCGGCATTGAACTCGCTCCCGGTGGCTGGATTCCTGTTAGCGAACTCCTCGATGCCTGCCAAAAAAACAACTTTCCAGTTCAGCTTGCAGAACTCCAGGAAGTAGTCGCGCAAAACGACAAGCAGCGCTTTTCATTTGACTCCACAGGCACTCTAATTCGTGCTAACCAAGGACACAGCGTAGAGGTTGACTTGCAGTTAGAACCTGCTGTTCCCCCGGATATTTTATATCACGGAACAGGTACCACTGCCGTCGAGTCTATTCTCAGTCAAGGAATTAGGAAAATGTCGCGCCATCACGTTCATTTGTCCGTGAATATCCAGACGGCGCGCCAAGTAGGTGCAAGACATGGCATCCCAGCAGTCTTTACTGTAGATGCCGCAGCCATGCAACGTGATGGTCATACATTTTACTGCTCGGAAAACAAAGTTTGGCTAGTAGATTTTGTGCCGCCCACGTATCTCAAAATAAGTTGATAATTTTCACTTTTTTGTAGAATGTGTACCACAAAAAATGTAAAATAAAAGTAAGTCGGAGTTTTGCCAAATGAGTGCGGAAGATATGGGCGATCGCGAAAACAATTTTCATCAAAACAATTCTCAAAATAGAGGTCTGCTAGGCTCTGGTTGGCGACCTTTTTACCGTCAATTTGATTGGGGACACCTGGTACATTTAGCGTCTAGCGACCCCTTAGAACTAGCTCAAAAAACTTTAGGGGCAGCTAGCGATATTGCCGACGCAATGGGACGACACCAATATACTTGGTGGGCCAATATTTTAAATGTATTTTCGGAAAATACTCGCTACGAAATTGATGAATTTTGGGATTACATTACTCCGCAGCCAGTTTACCCGGATTACCGCTACAAAGACGTTTTAGTTACCGAAACGCCTGTGGTGCAATTGGTCAGCCGCGCTAGCATTCCCATCGACTACGTTCTCAACAAGCTCCAAGAGATTACTGTTTTCAAAGTTCTCGATTTGCTAGGAAAGCCGGATGCAATTACCCAGTCTTTTATGGAGCGACATTTTTCTTATCCTCCGGAGCGGTTTGTTAGCTGGGAACGCTTGGAAGTTTTGGGTACTGTTTATGCTTCTTGGGCTCGATTCGGCTGCTGGCTACAAATTGACAGCTACGACAGGGGAAGACGCTGCTACACTCTAATTTGCCAAGATATTGCGCCGCTCGTTAGCAAGGCAACTTACAATTTAGCGGTGATTCTGGGGGGGTACAAAAGCCGCGTCGGACAGGTTCACAGCCAGTTCCCAATTCGCACGTTTTCTGCGGAGGTTCAAAGTTTTACGGATACAGTTCAGCAGGCAATTTTGGATCAAAATCAGTTGGCTGTTTTGGTTAGTGGCGAACCGGGTACGGGCAAAACTGCTTGGACGCAAGCGGTAGCAAAGGAAATTTTAGTGCCGCTGGGTTATGTAATTTTTATCTTAGACCACGATGCTGTGGAAAATTTTGTGCCACCGAGTTATTTAGAGCGGATTTGTATTATTATCAATGAGGCTGATAATTTGGCTCAAGATCGATCGACTGCCGAGGCACAACGCACTAACAAAACTGAACACATTTTGAGTTTGCTGGATGGAACTTTGTATCAAAGCGTCATCGACGAACACGGCATTCAATTTCAGCAAAAACTCGTAGTTTTGATGACTTGTAACACGACGGAAAGATTAGATCCTGCAATGTTACGGAAAGGGAGAGTGGATTTTACCAGTGAATTTACGCACAAATTTGTTTGAGCGCTCTCTTGCATTCTCAAGCTATCTGGCGATCGCACTGGCTACACGATCTCATAGTCGGGGGACAAAACAGAGCACTCCAGTCCCCTGCGACTATTATTCGGGGCGCGCGCGCGCTCTATGCCTGATCGTCAAACAGCAAGCGGACACTAGCTTTGGTCGGAATTTGATACAAAGGCCTATAGACATATCGCCATCAAAAATGATATCAATGATGGGTGATACCCTCTAAGGGGATCGTCCGAGAGAGCAAATCAGGGGAAAACAGCATTTTTGGTCTCAAACAGAATTTTTCAAACTTGACAGCTATGGAGGAAATCCCAAACCGTGCAAACTAAGCCAGTTCAGCAAAAAAGTCAGGGACTGGGAAGGTACGTTGACGGGACTTTCCCCATCGCGCAACAACCCGCAGAGGCAACCGTGTCCGAGAGTAAAGACAGATTTCGGCGGTTTGTGGAGCGCTCCGCCGAGGCCGTGGCAATGGTAGATTGTGAAATGCGCTATCTGTCGGTTTCTCGTCGCTGGGAAACAGATTGCGGGTTGGGCGACGGCGAGGCGATCGGTCGATATCATTGGGAACTGTTCCCGAATCTCCCGGAATATTGGGAGCAAAATGCCCAAGCTTGTTTGACGGGAGTTTTGGAATACAGCGAGTTTGTGGCAGGGCGATCGATCGCATCTGTATCAGGAAAAATCGCAAGCGGCTCTGTCAGCGAGTCGGTAAGATGGGTATTTCAGCCTTGGACAAATAGCGAAGGTGCGATCGGCGGTTTGATTTTGTTTGCATCTAAGATAGCTGAGGCTCCCGCTCAAACCAATTGCTCTAATAAATTTCAGTCCGAGGTCAAAAGCAAGCAGTTAGAAACAATACCACAACTAACTCAAATTGCCCTCGAAAATGCTGCTGATACAATCTTTTTTAGTACCTCAGACGGTCAAATTTGCTACGCGAACAAAGCCGCTTGCCATCTTTTCGGCTACTCGGAATCGGAACTGCTAAACATGAGGGTTAGCGACATCGATTCGCAGTTGCCGGCATCGGCTTGGCCCGAACACTGGGCTCAACTCAAGCAGCAAACCAACCTCACTTTTGAAACCAGCTACAAAACCAAAGACGGCGCCAGTTTTTCCGTCGAAGTTAAAGTCAATTATTTAGAATACGGCGGCTGCGAATACCGCTGCGCGATCGCCCGCGACATTTCCGCTCGCCTCGCAGCAGAATCAGCGCTCGTAGAGGCAAAAGAGCAACTTCAAGCCGTTTTGGACGCCGTGCCCGGATTAGTTTCTTGGGTAAGTTCAGATTTGCGCTATTTGGGAGTAAACCGACATTTAGCTAGCGCTTACAAAATGCCGGCAGAACTATTTATCGGTCAAAAAGTAGGTTTTTTAGAGACAAGTCCCAAATTTAACGATTTAGTATACGATTTCTTTGCCAACCATAAAAAGAAAACATCTCAAGAAGTAACAGCGAACATCAGAGGAGAAAATAAAACTTATCTAATAGTAGCTCAAAAATACCATAACAATACGGCGGCGGTATTTGTGGGATTGGACATTACAGAAAGCAAACAGTCTCTTTTTGCTTTGCAAGAATCCGAAGAACGCCTGCGACAACAAGCGGCTAAATTAGAGCATACGCTGTTAATTTTGCAGCAAACTCAAACTCAACTGATTCAAACAGAAAAGATGTCATCTCTGGGGCAGTTGGTAGCAGGAATCGCGCACGAAATTAACAATCCAGTTAGTTTTATTTCGGGCAATGTCAGCCACGCCACTGGCTACATTCAAGAACTGCTGCGATCGATCGACCTTTACCAAAAATATTATCCCCATCCCGTGCCGGAAATTCAAGATTTGATGGAAGAATTAGATTTAGACTTTATCAAAAAAGATTTGCCAAAACTGCTAAATTCAATGAAAGTTGGTTCCGAAAGGATTCGCGATGTCGTGCGATCACTCCGCTTGTTCTCGCGTACCGACGAAGCCCAAATGAAGCCTGCAGATATCCACGAAGGTTTGGACAGCACTGTTCTGATCTTGCAAAATCGCCTGCAAGCTAAAGGGGGACGACCGGGGATTTCTCTAGTTAAAGAGTACGGAGATTTGCCGCGAGTTCACTGCTATGCGGGACACTTAAACCAAGTGTTCATGCACTTGTTGACAAATGCGATCGACGCTTTGGAAGAAGGGGGGAGAAATCCCGAAAAGTATGGTAAAATGCAAAATCATTCTTACTTGTCTTCAGCCAGGTCGGGCTCTAAAATATTCAATCCCGAAATTCGGATTCGCACCTCCGTAGTAGGGGAAAACGAAGTTGCGATCGCCATTAGTGACAACGGCCCTGGGATGAGTGAAGAAGTCCTCGGCTGCATCTTTGACCCTTTGTTTACCACTAAATGTCCAGACACGAGCACAGGCTTGGGTCTAGCAATATCTCAGCATTTAGTAGTAGAAAAGCACGGCGGTAAGTTGCACTGTGTTTCGCGTCCGGGAGAGGGAACTGAGTTGATCATTAAAATTGCGATCGGCAAAGATTAATTAGCTATTTACAAATAGGAAATAAGATGGTAATTGAGTGGCTCAAATTTAAAGTACCTCAAGAAAAGTGGGAGCAGTTTATTCAGAGAGATCAGGAAGTTTGGACGGCGGGACTAAAAAGTTGGGACGGTTTTTTAGGCAAAGAAATTTGGGTAGATCCGGTGGAAAATGAGGTGGTGATGTTGATTCGCTGGGAAACTAGGGAGAAGTGGAAGTCGGTGCCACAAAGCACAATCGATGAGTTGGATGCCAAAATGGGCGATTTGCAAATTGCGATCGCCGAAAGTCGCGAATATCAAGTTCGCTAGTTTTTGCATTAGTTAGTCAGCAGTCAGTTGAGCGTGTTAATTTTTGAAAGATTAATCATGAGTTTTACCTTGATTGTACCGCAGACATCGACTTGGTATTTGGTGTGAAGGGCGATCGCTCTCGGTAAAATCATTGCAGTGTTTGGTATTTGCTGTTAGGGGCGATCGGGCCACCCCTTGCTTTCCACCTATGCAACCACAGATAACCTGGAAACTTTCGGATCTGATTTGTTGTGCGGTGTGCGCTACCTAGACAGTGACAGACTTGGCAATTTTTGCCAGCAATCGCAACGCTTCATTGACAGAAGCTGAGTCTCGAAATATTTCTGCTACGTCTGGATCGAGAATCACAACATTACTTGATTTCATATAGGCTTCATAGTATTTGCCACGGACACCACCTGAAAAATCGTATTCAGGTCTCATCTCGTCATTAATTGTTACTTCAGGTTCCTGACTCATAGCTTTTTCTCTCTTGTCGGGTGGCTAAACGGGCGCTGATTAAACGCACTTCACCTTCTCGTTCTGCATGGGACACAACAAAAAGGCGCTGTAAATTTGACTGACCGATCGTTAAAAGACGGAACTCACCTACAGAGTGGTTAGGGTCAGAAATTGTAATAGCCAGTGGATCTCCGAAGACAGTGACAGCTTCTTCAAAAGACACACCATGCTTTTTGGCATTACTAATCGCTTTGTTTGAGTCCCACTGAAACTTCATAGATCTATTGTACTCTCAAGCAGAAGAGGGAGGTTGGCAATTGCCTAGCTTACTGCTCTATTTTACTATTTAGGGCAAAATGGCGAAAATCAAAAATGTCACTGTGACTGACTTCTAGGAACTCATAGACTCTGAGGAATGTTGAACTGCTGCTGTAGCGCTGTCATGGCTTTCTCGGCTGGAATACCTTCACCTCGATCGGGCGATCGCCGCCCGTACAATCATCGCAGTGTTTGGTATTTGGTGTGAGGGGCGATCGCTCTTTCATTTTACGCGATCAGTCATCAGAAACAAGAAAGGGCGATCGCTATCTGTGCAAGCCTTGCACTGTTTAGTATTTGCTTTGCTGAACAGTTTTGAGGTAAACTATAATTGCTCAAAGTTTCTGGAGTCTGACATGGAAACAATGAAACTGATCTCGCATATTGGAACCGATGGCATATTGCTTCTCCAAATGCCCACTGAGTTTAAAGATACTTCTGTTGAAGTGGTAGTAGTTGTACAGAGTATACCATCAGAGGAAATTAAACCGAAGTATAACGCTTGGGGAAAACAGACTACTAAAAAATCAATTCAAGCAGCAATTGCGGGAATGCTACAACTGCGGCAAGAAATTGCCTTGGATAAAAGCTCAATCCGTTCCATGATTGAAGAAGGGCGCAGGTTTTAATGCAGTTTGTATTGGATTGTTCTGTAGTCATTAGTTCGTGCTTAGTCGATGAAGATAACGATTATGCCAATGCTATACTCGCGATGATGCCAGATTGCGAAGCATTTGTACCAGGCATCTGGTCACTAGAAGTTGCTAATACTCTCCTGGTTGCCGAGCGACGCAACCGCATGACAACCGAGCAATCTGAGATAGCTATTGCTTTGTTACAATCACTTTTAATTCAGGTTGACGAAGCCACGGATAGCAGCGCACTATCGTCAACTCTGGTGCTAGGAAGACAAGAAGGTTTAGGTGCTTATGATGCAGCTTATTTGGAGTTAGCACTACGATTGGAATTGCCGATCGCAACTCTTGATAATCGCTTGGCGGAAGCGGCAACTCGCTGTGATGTGGGGTGGGTAGCTGTTGGTGGAGAAATGCCAGAGATGGAGCCGTAATGCAATTGACAACAGATAATTGCTGCATTGGTTTCATGCGATCGTTCTTTCATTTTAGGCGATCGGTCATCTGAAAAAAGAAAGGGCGATCGCACCGGGCTGAAAAAATAGTAAGGGCGATCGCTCTTTTATTTTAGTCTATGGATCATCAGAAACAAGAAAGGGCGATCGCTCCGGGTTGAAAAAATAGTTTAGACTCTATCAGGACAAGTTCCCTGCCAGCTTCTCTGAGTACCAGCCTGATCGCCCTTTGGCAAGTTCTCAACTTTAGTAGCTCCCCCAAGTTTTTTTAAGTCGGAGTCACTGCTGACACCACAGGCATATAACAGCAAGTGTTTAATGCCTATCTTTTTAAACGGAAATCAGTACCGCGATTTGGGAAGCGGTTGTAGAATTCCTCTCTACCGATTTTAATCGAGTCTCCACCGCCAACCGCTGTTACAAACTCAATGCTATTAACGTAATGCCTATAATATTGACCGTCACGATGACGAATTACCAATGCACCAGGTTCACCCGCTGGGGCATATGGATCGACTGAACCATTACAAGGGATGTCAGCGACTACAGGATTAACACTCATAATCTGGTTAAACAAAGTAGAATTAACAGTCCGTTGAACAGGAACTCGACTCCAAAGATTTCTGAAGCGTGGGCAACCAAGTGCATAGGACTGTTTAACATCTTCAAAGACTGCAATAGCTGGCTTTCCTTGATACTCGATGATGTAGTCAGGAACACCATTGCCAGCATAAGCAATTGAGGCTGGAATAATGCTGAGAATTGAGATACCTGCTGTAAGGTAAGCTTTTAGAACCAACTTCGATTTCATAGTTATTTAGTAGGCGAAAAGGTATAAAATGGCAAGCAGTTAGTCTCTGCTTTGCTCCTTATTACTTCTTCTATGGTATTATAAATCAGGGATTGATTTAGTAAAAAAATGTTCAATTTAGTATACAAAATTTCCCCAGTTTCACTCTCTTCGATCTATTTGTGTAGAAAAATGTACAAAAAAGTTCTCAAAAGCAGACAAAGGTGAGCTATAATACACACAGCTCTCACATCCCTCGATCCGATGAATCTTAAAGAAATGTTAAATCTCGCCGATCGCATAATCTTTGAGAAAACGGGTCAACACCTTGACGATTTACAAGCAGCGGTACTCCGGGGGACTCTAGAACGTGAGACATACAAGCACATAGCCAAAGACTTTGATTGTTCGGAAAGTAGTGTTCGGAAAGTGGGATCGGAATTGTGGCAAATACTTTCAGAAGAGTTGGGAGAAGATATCAGTAAATCAAATTTACGATCGGCAATGGAGAGGTTGCAAGTCTCGATAGTTTCACATTCTGCACAAGACTCTGTGCAAATAGGCTTCGTTAATTTTTGTGGAGAAAACAGAGACCCGCCAGATATTCCAAACTCACAGCCACCAAATCAGGAAACATCTAATCCAAAACAAACCAAAACTTTGCATCAAGATTTAAGCGAAATGCCGGAGTTAGGTAATTTCTTCGATCGCACCCCCTCTCTTAACACCCTCACAACCTGGATTCTACAACAAAACTGCCGCCTCATCACCATCACCGGCCGACTCGGTATCGGCAAAACATCCCTAGCAGTACAACTCGTACAACAAATCAAAGACGAGTTTGAATACGCAGCTTGGTTCACACTAGACGAATTCCCCACCATCGATAAATTTCAATCTAACCTAATACAGCTTTTTTCCAATTCCGAAAATCTAGATTCATCCCTAACAAACCAGAAACGCTTACCGCTGATTAAGTATTTACAAAGCCATCGCTGTTTAGTAGTCTTAGATGACGTTCACAACCTTTTCTGTAGCGGCGAATTGGCAGGAAAATATAAACCAGAATACGAAGAATATCGCTCCCTATTCAAACAGATAGAAAAATTATCCCATCAAAGTTGCTTTCTGCTAATCGGTTGGGAACCACCGAAAGAAGTTCCTCAACTCACAAGCGAAAATACTCCCATTCGTACCTTACAACTCACTGGTTTAGACACCGCGGCCGCACGGGAAATACTCAGAAATAAAGGATTAGCAGAACTAGACAACTGGGAAACACTCATTCAGGGCTACCAAGGCAACCCCTTCTGGTTAAAAAGCGTGGCGACTCTGATTCAAGAGTTGGGAATCGGCGCGAATGACTTATTAATAGCTGTTTGATCGAAAAACAGGAAAGTCTTTACACTTTGCCACCTGTACTGAAGCAATATATCAAAGGGTTATAACTCACATCTTGCACTATTCTCAAGAACAGGCAATATGCCTGTTCCACAAAGAGTGAATTTTCTTGTGGAACAGGCCGAAAAGCCTGTTCCTAAAAAGCTTATTGACAATGGTGCAACATCTCAGTTATAACCAAATTAGTCCGGGACGCATAAATACCAAAGAAACCGGGTTTTTTACCGAGTCTGCGGGCTGCGACGAAGTATTTTTGTAAAAAAACCAGGTTTATGAACCCCATGCGTAAATCCTAATTTTAAGAAAATTTTGCATAGAGAGCTGAAATAAAATTAACGCTTAAAAAGCCTACTCCTAGTATGAGAATGATAAAGATGGCGATACTGAAAATAGACTTTAGCCGATCGCCAATTCCGCGTTTTTCTGAGTTCATTGGTCAATTTTTGCAGTAAATTTGAGAGGGGCAATTGAGAAAGTGTAAATTTTATACCAATGCGCGAACAAAAAGGCAACTCCAGACACGCTCCAAATCCTGATCGCGCTCAGTAGGTCGCATTTTTTTAACTTTTAATCTAAAATCTAAACTCTAAAATAGTCTTAGGCATTTTTCGGTTAGCCCGGGCAGCTATTGTCGATCGCCCGAACCCGATGGCGCTAACTCCTGTAAAATAGAGGGCGCGTTGGGGCGAACCTTTTAACAGCCGGAATTAGGGGCGATCGTCACAGGCTCCCAAATACATAATAATATGGCAGTCATCCTTAACTTACTCACAAAGGTAAAAATAGAAGAGTGCCAAGAAATAATCTAAAACATATAACTGAAAAAAGGATAGAAATCGATGCTCCACCCAGTCGCGCAACCTTACCAACAACGAGCAAATACTATGACCCAAAGAGCCGTGCGGAAGCCAAAACCCTCTGTTGCAAACCACTTGAGACCAAGTTTTCCTCAAAGGCACTGGCTCGAGCTGGCAGAGTACGCCTCTCTGGCGGCCTCTGGTGTGGGTTCCCTGGCGGTGGCAGTGTCGGGTCAAGCTTTTTACGGGGTGGCTCCCCTAACTTTGGCTTTGTCGCTGAATGTTGCTAACCGGTATCGATTCGAGCAGCAAGTGCGGGTGCATCAAAATTCGGAAATGGCCCAAGTCCAAAAGTCTGTAAATAAGGTCGAAAAAACGGCCGTGACGGTAATTGTTAAATTACGCAAGCAGTTGTCAGCAGATATTGCAGCGCTGCGCCAGCAAATGGCTGCACTGCCTAGGCATGAGGCTGTTGAGGAGTCGATCAACATCCAGCGGCAGTTGCTGAGTTTAGGAGAGTCGGTAGCTTCTTTGCAAGAAATCGTAGCGTCTGCTGTGCTCGATGTCCGCCAGCAGGTGAGCGAACAACTGCAAGATTTATCGGTTGGCCAACAGGCGAATCTCCAAGCTGTGGAACAGGCTATAGAACAACTGCAAAGCGCGACGCAAGGCTTGGTAGAAACTTCTATCACCAGAGACGATTGGGAAGTAGTAAATACTCGATTTTTGGAAATCCAGAAAGTCATGGCCAATTTGCAAAGCCAACTGCAAGTTCCCGCGCACCAATCAACTGCGGATTTGTCGATAGTCCAAGCTCAAATCCACCGTTTGGAACACGAGCAGCAAGAAGTTGTCAAACCTCACCTCAAGCGCTTAATCACGGTTGTCAAGGAGTTGCAGCACACAGCAGAGAACCGTCAGTAGTCATTAGTCAGCAGTCATTAGTCATCAGTCATTAGTCATCAGTCAGAAGGAAGATTTTTTCCCTCGGACACTGAGACACTCAGACACTCTCCGACTGTCGCCCGATCGAGTCCAAATTTTTGGACAACTGTGTTACAAAATGAAAAGCTAATCTGTCTAGTTCACTTGTTTTCAACCTGTTACAAGAAAATTAAATGACTGCAACCGTAACTATTGCTGATAACCCGTTACTAATCGGTCAAGGATTGCCCCCATTTGACGCGATCAAACCAGAACACGTAGTCCCCGCTGTTACCCAACTGCTGACCGAACTAGAAGCCTCGCTAGCTGACTTAGAATCGTCTGTAGAGCCGACTTGGAGCGGCTTAGTAGAACCATTGCAGCGACTCGGAGAGCGTTTAAATTGGAGCTGGAGCATTGTCGGACATTTGATGGGCGTGAAAAATAGCCCGGAACTGCGATCGGCTCACGAAACAGTGCAGCCGGAAGTAGTAAAATTTTGGAGCAAGCTCAGTCAAAGCAAACCGCTTTATGAAGCTTTTAAAGCGCTGCGGGCTAGCGAAAATTGGGACAGCTTAGAGTCAGCTCAAAAGCGAATTGTCGAAGCCGCTGTCCGAGACGCCCAACTCTCCGGCGTCGGTTTAGAAGGCGAGCAAAAAGAGCGTTTTAATGCCATTCAATTAGAATTGGCGGAAATTACTACCCAATTTTCCAATCACGTCCTCGACGCTACCAAAGCATTCAGCATCACCCTCACAAACAAAGATGAAATTGACGGTTTGCCACCGAGTTTGTTGAGTTTAGCAGCTCAAGCCGCTCGCAGCGCGGGCGAAGAAAATGCGGATGCCGAAAACGGCCCTTGGCGGATTACTTTAGACTTTCCGAGTTACGGCCCTTTCATGCAGCACAGCACCCGCCGCGACTTGCGCGAAAAGTTGTACAAAGCTTTTATCGGCAGAGCAAGTAGCGGAGAATTGAATAACTGGCCGTTGACCGATCGCATTTTGGCTTTGCGCCAGGAAAAAGCTGCTTTGCTGGGGTTTAGCAGTTATGCCGAATTGAGCTTGGCGAGCAAAATGGCTCCCGACGTTACAGCAGTGGAAGCTTTGTTAGAAGAATTGCGTCAGGCTAGTTATGATGCTGCTGTCAAAGATTTAGAAGAATTGAAAGCTTTTGCTGCCGAAAAAGGCGCGGCGGAAGCTGGGGATTTGAAGCACTGGGATATTGGTTTTTGGTCGGAACGGCGCAGGGAAGAAAAGTTTGCTTTTAGTGCCGAAGAATTGCGACCTTATTTTGCTTTGCCACAGGTATTAGAGGGGTTATTTGGATTAGTAAAACGGCTGTTCGGCGTGACAGTAACTGCGGCGGACGGTCAAACTCCTGTGTGGCACAAAGATGTGCGCTATTTCCAAATAGATGATGAAGCAGGAAATAC
The DNA here is from genome assembly GCF_036702135.1 of Microcoleus sp. LAD1_D3. Classification (NCBI taxonomy): domain Bacteria; kingdom Bacillati; phylum Cyanobacteriota; class Cyanophyceae; order Oscillatoriales; family Microcoleaceae; genus Microcoleus; species Microcoleus sp. LAD1_D3. The sequence goes on from NZ_JAUBSB010000070.1 coordinate 16,464, forward strand.
GATCGCCAATTTCTATTTAGACCCCTACAGCCGCCCCGAGGAAAAGCGCGGCGGTGCTTGGATGGACGAGTGCGTGGTGCGCGCTAAATTTGTGGAAGCGGGAAAAACAACTACGCGGTTGCCGGTGGCTTATTTGGTGTGCAACCAAAGTCCTCCTGTTGACGGCAAACCGAGTTTAATGACTTTCTTGGAAGTCGAAACTTTGTTTCACGAATTCGGTCACGGTTTGCAGCATATGCTGACAACGGTTGACTATCCGGGGGCTTCGGGCATCAATAATGTTGAGTGGGATGCGGTGGAATTGCCCAGTCAATTTATGGAAAATTGGTGTTACGATCGCGCGACTTTGTTCGGGATGGCAAAGCATTACGAAACCGGGGAAACTTTGCCGGAACACTACTACCAAAAACTGTTAGCAGCGCGCCACTACATGAGTGGCACCGTCATGCTCAGGCAAGTACATTTTAGCAGCGTTGACATTGAATTGCACCACCGCTATCGATCGGGCGGCAGCGAAACTGTGGCAGATGTCCGCAACCGTATCGCTAAAACTACGACTGTTTTGCCTCCTCTGGAAGAAGACGCATTTTTGTGCGCTTTCGGACACATTTTTGCGGGCGGCTATGCGGCGGGGTATTACAGTTATAAATGGGCGGAAGTTCTCAGCGCTGATGCTTTTGCGGCGTTTGAGGAAGCGGGTTTGGAAGATGAAAGTGCGATCGCCTCTACAGGTAAGCGCTTCCGAGATACAGTATTAGGATTGGGCGGGAGTTTGCACCCGATGGAAGTGTTTAAAACTTTCCGGGGACGCGAACCGAGCACTAAAGCTTTGTTGAGACACAGCGGTTTAGTTGCGGCTTAATCTGGCTTAATCTACTGTGGAATAACTGGGGATTAATGCGGATGAATTTATCTGCATTAATCCCTGTTTTTTGTTAAACAAGATTTGCACATATCCTGTATGTATAGGGTGCGGTGTGGATGAAGTCTTACCGCTATAATACATATCAAATCCGGTAGCATCGGAATTATATCTCTCTGTTCTCTGTGCTCTCTGCGGTTTAATCATTTCATTCCAATGCAACAGGAATTCATATCATGCGTAAAACCACTTTTTGCCTAACTTGTGCTGAATTCAAAATGTTTGTAGTAAAAACTAAAGCGCTCAGATTTTTATACTAATTCCCACAATTATTGCTAGCTATAATTCTGCGACCATTTGTAGGGAAACGGCACTGCCATTTCCGGCGCGAGACTAGGTAAATTTTCATAATTGTTATAAAATTGATAAGTGTAGCAGCACTTATTTTATTAGTATTAATAGAACTTGTGTTCCTAACTACAAACCAATTTTATTGTCTAACAGGATGCCAGAAACCTCTGTAGTTTGGCACATCATCCCGAATATTTTTTAGGACTCAGCCCAACTGTCACAAATAGGGGTTAAATTTTAGGTATGTAGTGGCGCTTCAGCGCTCTTAAGGAATAAAAAATAAATAAGGTGACTAATAGAGCAATAGTTTTCCTTGGATCAAGGCTTCTGGGGTTTAATTGTGCAAGTTATTTATTTTTCATTCCTTAGCTTAGGAAAGAGCGCTGAAGCGCAACTACATACCTTTGTGCCACTTGGCCTTAGTCCTATTTTTGTGAAAAATCGGGCAGAAAGTGCGATCGCCAGCAGCTTTTAGTTTAGGTTGAAGGCTCATCCAAGCAGCATTTGCGAATATTTTTTGTCATTTAACACTAATTATACTTAACTTTCCCTGTCCCGGAAATTAACTTTATATTTCGCAACATTTACGGGCTATTTTTTCGATACAGCGAATGCTTTTATTTGCAACTCAAAATCGACGCTTTTACCAAATCTTTAAGATAGAGCGGCAACAGCGAGTCTTTTTTAAATTTTTGATAAAGAACGGGGTACTCGGCGTCAAAAGGGTAAAAATTTTAGGTAAAAACTAAAAAACTTATTGGGAATTAATTTGATAATTCTCAAAAAAATTTTTGTATATTATATGATAAAAAGTAAGGGTTAATAGTCCATCGTTCACCTACAGATTAAGATTTTCATGGATATTCAATTAATTAATATCGGTTTTGGTAACATTGTGTCTGCTAATCGAGTGATTGCCATTGTAAGTCCCGAGTCAGCGCCAATTAAGCGAATTATTACTGATGCGCGGGAGCGGGGACAACTGGTTGACGCTACTTACGGCCGCCGCACGAGAGCGGTAATTATTACAGATTCGAGTCACGTCATCCTCTCGGCGATTCAGCCGGAAACGGTTGCTAATCGTTTTGTGATCAGCAAAGACGGTCAAAGTCGGGATGATTGAGGTTTGTTAGTTGCAATTTGAGCGCTTACAGTTTAGAGTAAGCAGAAACTTAAATTGTTACACGTTTCTCTTCTAAAAATGAAATCTGGTAAATTAATTGTTCTGACGGGGCCTAGCGGTGTGGGGAAAGGCACCTTAGTACGATCGCTCCTCAATCGCCATTCCGAATTATATCTTTCGGTATCGGTGACAACTCGATCGCCCCGTGAGGGAGAAATTGAGGGACAGCACTACTATTTTGTCAGCCGCAGCCGCTTTGAACAAATGGTTGAGGCTGGAGAGTTGGCGGAATGGGCCGAGTTTGCCGGTAATTTTTACGGTACTCCTTATTTTGGTCTCAAGCAAGGAATTGGTGAGGGAAAATGGGTAATCCTCGAAATTGAGTTGGAAGGAGCTAGGCAAATTAGGAATAATTTTCCAGAGGCGCTGCGAATTTTTATTTTACCTCCTTCTTGGGAAGAATTGGAACGGCGCCTGCGGAGTCGGGGTCAAGATTCCGAAAGTGCGATCGCCCGTCGGTTGGTGCGGGCTAAAGAGGAAATTGAAGCTGCGGGGGAATTCGATTTCCAAGTTGTCAATGAGGATTTGGAAGTTGCTTTGAAAAAGCTAGAATCAATACTTAATTTGGTTGAGCTTTCAGGTAACTAATGACTAATTACCCATTTCTCCGTCCTGGCTAAAACTTCGCTACTTTGTTTAATAGCAACACAAACTTTTAAATTCAATTCCAGAATATTAGATGAAGGCGAAATTTTTCTCAACGGTTCAATTTCGCGAGCAGAACAGCCCAACATTTCCATATAAGCTAGCGTCCAGCCAATAGCTGCAATGTCCCTTACATTGCCTTCTCCGGCACAAAGGTAACAATCCAATTCGCCCTCCGGCCCACACTCAGGACAAACCCAATTGCCCAGTTGTGAATAGGGCAGATTTGTGCGGGAGGCGGATGCAATTGTTAATGCTTTAATATGATTTTGAACTACTTGTTTAAAACCTCGGTTTTGGTCGCTGCGGTGGTCGGAATTACCGTGCGATCGCCCGATTGCTACTGCTTGCTGTTGTGGCGAAGCAAGAGAGGCTGTTTGGTTGTCCCTGGTTACTCTCGATTCGCCTAGGTTCGCCGTTAGCTGAATACCATAGTCTTTCGACTCGGCAGTCTGAGAGTGGTTGAGTGCGCTGGAGGAATCGGGTTCGGAAGTTGTGAAGGATTCTTCTATGCGATCGGCAAAATCTTGCATTGAGAGGTGATGTTCGATCGCCAAAGACCAAGTTCTTTTATGTCGGAGGTCGCCATATTTTCTGGCTTCTTCCTCAGTAATGCCGATCGCCGCAGCCTCTTGGCGCAGCACATTCATCGAAGTCATTGTATCTGATATCATTAGTTTGTTTGCAGTTAAATTTACGATCGCCGGCTCAGCCTACAAATAAATTACCTTAGATATACTACAATAGTCCGGACTATTTTGAGATCCTAGTCGGAAACCCTTGATTTTCCGTTAGGAAGTCGATTCTGCAATCGCCCTGAAACCCTTATTTTACGCTTGGCAATCACACACTGTCCGAAGTATTGATAGTAGCCTAAATCTAAAATCTACAATCTAAAATCTAAAATAGGATGACTTCAATTCTTCCCGATACAGCTTTATCTGTTGCCGGACTAACATCTTACCTGCAAGACTTGTTGGAGGGCGATCGCAACCTGCAATCAGTTTGGCTGACAGGCGAGGTGTCGAACGTTTCGCACCACCCCAGCGGCTGCTTTTTCACTCTGTGCGACACCGACAAAAGCGCTGCTATTCGCTGCGTGGTGTGGAATTCTCTGCGGCAGAAATTGGTGCAAATGCCCGCCAAAGGGGAACAGTTGCTGGTTTTGGGAAGCATCCGGGTTTACAAAAATCGCGGCGAGTACCAGTTGACTGTTGTGCAATCGCTACCGGCTGGCGCAGGATTGCAGGCTTTGCGGTTGCAGCAATTGCGATCGCGCTTGGATGCTGAGGGTTTCTTCGATCCCGCCAGAAAGCGCCCGATTCCGGCACACCCGCAAATTGTGGCCGTGGTGACATCCGATACCGGCGCTGCTTGGGGAGACATTCAGCGCACTCTAGCCCAAAGATATCCGGGTTTGCGGGTGTTGCTGTCGCCGACAGGAGTGCAGGGAGAATTGGCTGCTGCTGCCATTGCTAGGGCGATCGCCCGCGTAGAATTGGACGGTAGGGCGGATGTGATCGTGTTAGGGCGGGGCGGCGGTTCTGCGGAAGATTTGGCTTGTTTTAATGATGAGAGAGTTGTCAGGGCGATCGCGAATTGTGCGATTCCAATTATTACAGGTATCGGACACGAAAGAGACGAATCTCTCGCCGATTTAGTAGCAGATAAACGAGCCCACACTCCCACTGCGGCGGCCGCTCAAGCTGTACCAATTTTGGCCGATCTTTACTTTGAACACAAGCAGCGAATGGTCAATTTAGCAAACGCTGTGCGGGCAAGATTTCAGACAGAAGAAGAGCATTTGCAACTGTTACAAAATCGATTAAAACGTTTGCCTGCGACATCCCGAACTTTGCGGCAAGCAACTGGTAAACTGGAGGTATTGCAAGAAAAGTTATCCGCACTGAATCCGGCTGCGGTTTTGCAAAGGGGTTATGCGGCGGTAATCCAAAGTGAGGGTACGATCGTCCGCACAACTGAGGGTTTGGAATTGGGAGAGGAATTGACTGTGAGGTTGAGTCGGGGCCTGCTGAAAGTTAAGATTGTAGAAGTATTGGATGCGGAAGAAAAGTTATGATTGATTCGCAGTTGCGCCAGTCTGACTGGAATTATGAGGAAACGGTCGATAGAATTGAAGCGATTATCGATCGGGTGGAATCGGGAGAGTTGCCTCTAGAGGAGGTTTTCGAGCAGTTTGGGGTGGCTGTCGAGTGTTTGCAGGAGTGCGAAAGCTTTTTGGCGCGGGGGAAGGAACAGATGGATTTGTCGATCGAGCTTTTAGCCACAGAACCCGATTTTTAACTGGAGATAAACTCGGATCAATGTGGATGAAATAGCGCGTTTTGCCGAAAGTCCGACAGGGAATTAATTCCCTGTCTCATAGCGAAAGTCCTCGCTATGAGGAGTGTTAAACTCATGATACTAAGTAAGTAGGCGGGATTAAACTGAACCATGTAACTGTATGTAAACATTGCTCAGTCAGCCGCGCTTAGGGCTAAGGATACTTTACCATCGTTTATATAGTTGGGTTTTACACCACCTACTTAAGCTGTACCATCCATGAACACAGACACGCACAGACCACCGAACTGGTTAATGAATGAGTCCGTCTCAATACTATCGGCAAGCGTCTCGGCTATCCTTAGATGAATATTAGAAAAAATACTAGCCTGTTCTGCGATACTATGTTGGAGCGAGAAATTCAGTAGGGTGAGACAAGTCAATTTCAAGAAGCATTGAGTCTATGTCAACAGACATAGATT
>NZ_JAUBSB010000070.1:22369-25077 GCF_036702135.1 Microcoleus sp. LAD1_D3
TGTTGGAGCGAGAAATTCAGTAGGGTGAGACAAGTCAATTTCAAGAAGCATTGAGTCTATGTCAACAGACATAGATTATCTATCGAGAGATTAAAGACCGCTAAAGTGAGGGGTCAGCATTGGGTAATCTGCGAAATGTTTACGCTTCCCGGGGCAACTACTATGCCAAGGCGATTGAGTACCATCCGCAGTCGTTGACCATCGCCTCTAAAGTTCATAACTGCCAAAGATGGAGAGCCAAACATGATTAAACTTCCTGGAATTAAAGTTTTAGCCCAAATTTACGAAAGTGCCAATTCCCTGGTCTATCGGGGAATTAGAAAACAAGATCGCAAAACAGTAATTCTCAAAGTTCTGAAACAAGACTATCCCACGCCCTTTGAGCTAACCCGATATAAGCAGGAATATGAAATCACCCGCAATCTGGACATAGATGGTGTGGTTAAAGCTTATGCCTTAGAACCGTATCAAAGAACTTTGGTTATTATCTTAGAGGATTTTGGCGCATCATCCTTAAAACAATTGATGAATGACCGTGTAGAGACGCATGGCATTGCACCCCTACCAGAATTTCTCAACATCGCTATCAGAACGGCTGAGATTTTAGGTACTATTCACGCTGCGAATGTCATCCACAAAGATATTAATCCTGCCAACATCGTCTTTAACCCAGAAACAGGAATTATCAAAATCATTGACTTTGGTATCTCCACTCAATTAACCCGCGAAAATCCTACGCTGAAAAATCCCAATGTTTTAGAAGGCACTTTAGCCTATATATCACCGGAGCAAACGGGACGAATGAATCGTTCTTTAGATTACCGCACTGACTTTTACTCTCTCGGCGTTACCTTCTACGAACTACTTACGGGACAGTTACCTTTTGAAAGTACCGATGCGTTGGAACTGGTGCATTGTCATATCGCCAAAGAGCCAATACCCCCTCATCTTTTAGGAGGAGGAGAGGAGGAGAGAGGGAGAGGGGGAGAACCTTGTCCTAAAGCCGTTTCGGATATTGTTATGAAGCTGATGGCGAAAATGGCAGAGGAACGATATCAAAGTGTCTGGGGACTCAAAGCGGATTTAGAAGAATGTCTCTTTCAGTTACAAGCTAATGGGACTATAGCAGATTTCCCTCTCGGTTCTAAGGATATTTCCGACAAGTTTCAAATTCCCCAAAAGCTTTACGGACGAGAGTCAGAAGTTAAAACCTTACTAACAGCGTTTGACCGAGTGAGTCAAGGCACAACTGAAATGATGCTAGTGGCAGGTTATTCCGGCATCGGTAAATCAGTATTGGTGGCAGAAGTTCATAAACCCATCACTCAAAAACGCGGCTATTTCATCTCCGGAAAATTTGACCAGTTTCAGCGCAATATTCCCTACTCAGCTTTTGTCAGTGCCTTTCAGGGATTGATGCGCCAACTGTTAACCGAAAGCGAAGCACAACTAAACCTTTGGCGAGAAAAACTCCTTGCTGCTTTTGGTTCCAATGGACAAGTGATTATTGAAGTGATTCCGGAAGTGGAACTGATTATAGGCAAGCAATCACCCGTCCCAGAATTAAGCCCCGCCGAGTCCAACAATCGCTTTAATCTAGTTTTCCAAAACTTCATTCGGGCCTTTTGTGCAAAAGAGCATCCTTTAGTTATCTTTCTAGACGATTTGCAGTGGGCAGACTCGGCAACGCTCAATTTAATCCAACTGATGATGACGGATGCGGATACGCAATACCTGTTTCTGATTGGGGCGTATCGAGATAATGAAGTCAACCCCAATCATCCGTTGATGATGACTCTTGATGGGCTACGGAATGTTGGGGCAACTATCAACTTTATTACCTTAGCTCCCTTAGATAGCAAGCATATTTGCCAGTTAATTGCCGATACTTTGCACAGTGATGCCTCTTCAGTAAAACCCTTGGCCGAGTTGGTAGTGCATAAAACTGGAGGCAATCCTTTCTTTGTCTATGAGTTTCTCAAAACCCTACATACCGAAAACCTGATAACTTTTGATTTTGAACGTCACGGCTGGCAGTGGGATATTTCAAACATTGAAGCTAAGGGCATTACTGACAATGTGGTGGAGTTGATGATTGGTAAGGTGAAGAAACTGCCTCCAGTTACACAGCAAGTTTTACGCTTAGCAGCTTGTGTAGGTGCTGATTTCGACTTAAGCACCCTTTCTATCATCAGTGAAAGATCTACATCGGAAGTTTATAAAGACCTAACAGCAGCAGTTCAGTCCGGGTTAATCTTGCCCACATCCGAGTTGGATGAAGAACTGTTAATTCAAGATTATAAATTCCTGCATGACCGGGTACAGCAAGCAGCTTACTCGCTGATTGACGAAAAAGATAAACAAGAAATCCACTTAAAAATTGGTCGCATTCTGTTGAAGAATTTTGAAAAACATGAGTTAGAAGAACGAATTTTTGATGTAGTCAATCACCTGAATAAAGGACAGTCATTGCTCGCTGATAAAGCGGAAAAAGAACAATTAGCTAGATTGAATCTAATCGCTGGAAGAAAAGCTAAATTCTCTTCAGCCTATCAACCCGCATTAGTATATATAACGGACGGGATGAAATTTTTACCCCCTAATAGCTGGGAAGAAGACTATCACCTGACATTTTCATATCACCTTGAAAAAGGTGAAATAGAATATTTGAATGCTAGCTGGGACGAAGCTTTATCAACTTTTGATGA
>NZ_JAUBSB010000071.1:0-24623 GCF_036702135.1 Microcoleus sp. LAD1_D3
TGTTCTGAGTGCAATTTATCTCACTTAGCCCCAGTCTCCCATAAAATAGGTACTTTATTTCCGCCATGCTGTACTAGAATGAGATTGCCGAAGACTCATTGGCTAGATGCTGCCTGTGTCGGTGTTGTTGAACCACTCAATATACTGACATGGAAACCGCTGTTAATCACGGCTAAGGGATGGGGCAAGCGTCAAATGTGTACACCCAATAAATACGGGTTTCCCAGCTTGCATAGAACTAGGTGTAAGACTTTTTTTGGGTTCCAGACTGGAGATATGGTGAGAGCAGTTTTGCCGAGCGGGAAATTTGCAGGTACTCATGTTGGTAGGTTGGCTGTTAGAGAGAGTGGAGTCTTTGATTTGAGGACAGCTTGGGGAAAAGTTAGCCCCGTGCGTCACAAATACTGCAAAACTGTTCACCGCAATGATGGCTATATGTATGCGTTTTCCACTTTTGTCCAGTAAATCCGCAATTAGAGGCGTACCGATCGACAGAATCTAGGAATTTTATTTGATAATTATTTAAAAGCCATAAAGAGCGAGATCCCTTTATGGCTGCGATCGCAGGTTTTAGTCAGGTGTTTTTCCGAACCTGTCCCTCAATTCATCAGCCGATAACTGTGGCAGTTGTTCTACAAACAATGTCAATTCTGCCACAGGCAATGCCAATAAATTAGTAACGGCTGTAGGCAGAATATCGCCCAATTCAGGCGATCGCATTTGCAACGCACTTTCAGCTAACAATTTAACGGCTGCTTCGCGCCCTGTTTGATCGACTGTCAGCATCGATATTGCCAGCAACAAAACTGTAAATTCCGCCGCCGCCAAGTTGGATATTGGAGAGAGAAAAACTGTCATTTTTGGACTTAATTCTCCAAATCTAACTCGCAGAAAGTTTTCTAATATTAAGCGCTGTTGTTCTTGTCTGCCTCGTTCTAGTCCTTGTTCTAGCCCTTGTTCTAGCCCTTGTTCTAGTCCTTGTTCTAGTCCTTCTTCTCTAGCTTGTTGCTGTGCGGCTTGTATTTGTTGTTGAAAAAGTGGTGCAATGGCCATAATTAACTCCCGCTCTTCTGGCTCTAATTCTTGTGGCGCATCGGTTACTAAATTTGACTGTAACCGATACAGCAATTCTAGCGCGATAATCCGCAACGGATCGTCTGCAGCTAAAGCGCTTAATTGGGAAATAGCCCTTTGCTGCACTCCCCCTTTGCCCAAAATCCTCAACCACAGGGTGTCTGGAGTTTCTGGCTACTGGTGAATCGCCACAATTGCAGTTCGCAAAGATTCCCCCAAAAAATAAATTCCCTGCATCCAATTCTCTGTGTCTGGTATCGCATTAAAGCTATCTACCAATGCTTTCGATGCTGTCGGCATCAAAATCCACAGTTTGGGTAACTGAGCGTCATCATAGCGAGTATTTTCTCTCCTAAATTTTCGCTCCAATTCACCTCGCACATCCAATAACTTGCCCAGACAGCTACAAATTTCGCTGACGTTTGCCGGATTGCGAAACGGTTCAAAAATTGCCGTTTTGCTTGCCATTTTTCCCAACAATCCCAGGGTTTCTGAGTATTCGGGAATTGCGGTGCTGGGAGTGAAGTAAACATCGATTTCTCGGACTTCGGAAGTCACATCGCGGCCGATATTCACCGTTCCGATCGGCGACAGCAATTCCTCCAGGTATTCTTTGGCAAAAAGATCGTGAATAAATCGCGTCATAGAAATTATTTCAAATACTAAATAGATTTTTTAGCCGTTTTCTCACCCATTCTACAGGATTTTCATCGTCTTCCGCTGCATCTACCAATTCCATTTCTCGAAGTTGTTGGTGTCTCTCGCTGAGTTCTTCTTTGTGTTTGACTATTTCTTTAATTATCTGTTCAGATAAATCCGGTCGTTCAGTTAAAACTTTCTGGAAACCTTCTTTATTAATCGCAAACAAAATTGTTTCTTCCAAAGCTCTCACCGAAGCAGTTCTCGGAATTCCCAACATCAAAGAAAGTTCCCCGAAAAACTGACCAGTGCCCAGGTTATTCAGGTGTTTGTCAATAGCTTCGACAAAAACTTCGACTGAACCTGAAAGAATCATGTAAAAAGCATCTCCGGGGTCGTTTTCGTGAAATAAAAATTCTTGCGATCGCAGCCGTTTGCGATATCCAACTTCAATCAATTGCCGCAATTCAAGATCGGTCAGATTTTCAAAGTATTCCACCTCTCGTAGCAAACAGCTAAGGGACGATCGCTTTTTCAGTTTCTCTGCAAAAAGTGGCGGTTCTTGCTCATTTTCCGAGTAACTGTTCGGGAGGTCAATTGCAGTTTCTTTGTTGTTGAACATTGACAACAGAACTTCGGGGTTTTGCAAATAAATTTCTCTGTCATTGAAGGGAAATTCGATTTTTTGGTGGCGGAAATTGTATTCAATTGCAAAATTCAAAGAACTTTTAATTACTTCTCTTTCAGTCGGTCTGTCCGTCCAAACTAAAAGTTCAAATTTAAAACTATCATCACCAAACTCGACAAACAATACTTTCGGATTAGGTTCGTACAAAACTCCCGCTTCCGCGTAAGCAATATTTAACAAAGTTTCTGTCACTAACAGCGGGTTACTATTCTCCGCTACTTCTACCGGAACTCGCAGACAGAGTAGCGAGTTTTCGTAACTCCAGTTAACAATTTTGTTGCTAATCATTTTGCTGTTGGGAACTATGACGCTAGAGTCCTCACTTGTTTCGATGATGGTCGATCGAATCGAGATTTTTTTGACGATTCCCATTAATCCTTCTAATTCCACAAAGTCTCCGACTTTCACGGGCCTGTCTAAAAGCAGCGTTAAGCCACTGACAAAATTAGTTGTTAAATCTTGGATTCCGAAGCCAATTCCGACTCCCAATCCCCCCGCAACTACTGCAAAAGAAGCGAGGTTGAAGCCGATGCTTTGGATGGCGACTATTACTCCCAAAGCTACTATTAAATACCCAATAATTACTGCGATTGCTTCCCGATTTCCCTCGTCAATTCCCAGTCTGACTAACAAGCGTTCTTTAAGAAAGTTCGTGAAAGATCGTGCTATCACAAGGATAGCCATAAACAATACAATCAGTTCCACAAGTGACTGCAGCGATACAGGATTATCACCTATTTTAAATAGGGTAGCTGTAAATATTTGCGATATCTTTGTCAATACTTCTTCGGGGATTCCGTTCAAGTTAAATCCAGTAAACAATATTGTTTGTGTTTCCATTTTTTAAGCCTTTGGCAGTAAGGAATAAAGTTGTTAGTTCCCCGTCGTGCAATAAAATTTTGAAGTTTTTATTACGAATTTTTTACCTATTTTTAGGGTAAATAACTGAATTGCTGACATATATCTGTGGTTGCTCAGACTAGGTAGTTATCCGTCTTGCCAATTTCTAGGATATATTTTTTTCCCATGCCTGCGGTTAGCGTGCCATTTTTTCAAAATTGCGGAATCATCTATTATTAATGCCTATTCCCCCTACTAACTTTAGTTAAAGTTAACTCTCTGGGATTTTATCATACTTTTCGCTAAAGGTTTGTTAATTTTCAGTTATAAAATTAAGCAGTGATTATGGAATGACTGTTTAAGTGGACAAGTCAAATAGGCCTATATTACAATGAGTTTAACTGGTGGGAGAAATATTTCTCTTACTGTACCAGTTGAGTCCGTATTGTGTATATCTAAGAATATCTAACTAAAAATTTAACGGATATAACTAAAATTGATAACGTTCCCAGAATAGTTGGCATTCTACCGACATTGCAGACAAATTAAAACTTAATTGCATTTGTCAATCAGTAAAATTACTGAAAACACTGCTTGTTGAGGAGTAGAAAATTTGCGATTTGGGGGTGAGTAGGCATAAATATGGCGCGAGGCATGATTGCTCGATCGCCCAAATCTAAGTTTCCCCCCCAAAATCTGAGTAAATGCTGAGCATAATTGCTGATTGACAAACGCTTCCCTAGCTTATGTTGTCACCAATGTTCTACAGATATAATTGATGAGCAATAGAACTGCTTGGCGATACATCCGAAGAATTAACGGAGATATTGTTGCAAGGGATACCTATATCGCCGATTGAAAACCGAATGGTCGCCCTACTGAACGTTTTATTAAGTACCCCAAGAGGAGAAAACGAAAACCTTGCGATCGCCCCATTGGAAAGAAGTTCTAGAATTATAGCTGAAATCCACGAGCCAACATGAGCAAATTCCCACCAGAGAAAACCCAACCGCCACAGCAAGAGAGCACAACAGCACAGGTATTGCGACAGGCTCACTTCGACGCTTTTTTTGCAGGTGCCAACGCCGGAATGCTGATTTTTGACCACCAACTCCGGTACGTCCAAATTAACGAAGTTCTGGCCCAGATGAATGGCGTTTGTGTGGCAGACCATATTGGTAGGTCAGTGCGTGAAGTGCTGCCAGAATTGGCCCCGACTGTGGAACCAATTCTGCAAGGCATTCTGGATACGGGCCAGCCAATTCTCGACTATGAATTAGTAGGTGAAACGCCGAAAGAACCGGGCATCGTGCGCTATTGGCAAGCATCTTACTATCCTTTGCTGGATGAAAATGGCATGGTTTTTGGTCTGGGTGGGATTGTGATTGAAGTTACCGATCGCAAGCGGGCAGAACAAAAGCAGGCACGACTGACGGCAATTTTGGAAGCAACTTCCGACTTAGTAGGAGTTGTGGATGTGACTGGGCATAGTGTCTATCTCAACAAAGCCGGACAGGAAATGCTGGGGATGTCCCCAGAGGAAGCACGATCGCCCTTTACTATAGATTCTGTATTAGCTCCCTCGGCAAAAGCAAAGTTCCACAACGAAATAATTCCCGCCGCCTTACAAGAGGGTAGCTGGGCTGGTGAAATTCTATTTTTGTCACGCGATGGGGAAGAAATTCCAGTCTCCCAGGTTTTGATCGTCCACAAAACCGAAGCGGGTGAAGTCGAGTTTCTTTCGACTATTGTGCGGGATATTCGCGAACAGCAGGCTGCGCTGCGCGATCGCAAAAAAGCAGAGGAAGAACGGCAATTGCTCGCTACAACCATCGAGAACAGCCGTGACTTTATTGGCGTGGCATCAATGGAGGGTCGCCCTATACTGGTGAATCAGGCGGGTCTGGATTTGGTGGGACTCAGTAGTTTGGACGAAGCCAGAACCAAACACCTTACCGACTTCTTTATGGCAGAAGATTTGGATTTGGTACAGCAGTCTATTCTGCCTGCAGTAATGGAAGAGGGAAGTTGGCGGAGTGATTTTTGCTTCAGACATTTCCAGACAGGTCAACGCATCCTGGTAGATTACACCCTATTTTTGATTAGACATCCAGAGACTAATGAACCGGTAGGGATTGCGACTATTACGCGGGATATTCGCGATCGCAAAATCGCAGAAGATGTCCTCAAACAAAGCGAAGAACGATTTCGTTCTTTGATGGAAGCCACTGCTCAAATTATTTGGATCTGCAATGCGGACGGCGAAGTGGAGATCGAGCAACCTAGTTTGAGTGCCTTTACAGGACAGACATTTGATGAGTACAAGGGATGGGGCTGGCTAGACACGAGCCACCCAGACGATCGCGCTTACGTTGGCAGCGTATGGTCGGCTGCCTTGGCCAATCGATGGCTCTATGAAGTTGAATTCCGTATGCGCCGCTATGACGGCGAATATCGGTACATGAGTTGTCGTGGCGTACCAATTCTGAACGCGGATGGTTCAATTCGGGAATGGATTGGGGCTAATACAGATATTACCGATCGCAAACAAGCTGAAGAAGCTCTGCGCGATCGCAACGTCTTGCTGAGCTCTATCTTGGAAAGTACGCCAGACATAATTGTGGTTAAAGACCGGGAAGGCCGATATGTTGCCCTTAATTCCAATGGAGCCAACTCCTTTTACGGTAAACCCATTGAGGAAATCATCGGCAAAGATGATTCGGAACTGCTGCCCCCTGCTGCTGCCCTTCCAATAATGGCAAAAGACCGCCAGATCATGGAAGCAGGCACTACTGAAACCTACGAAGAAGATGTTTCTAATGGTAAGAGCACCACTTCTTTTTTAACGACAAAAGCCCCTTGGCGGGACGCTCAGGGCAATATTCTCGGCATGATCGCCATAGCACGAAACATTGGCGATCGCAAACAAGCTGAAGAAGCTCTGCGCGATCGCAATGCACTGCTAAACTCTATTTTGGAAAGTACACCAGACTTCATTGTGGTTAAAGACCGGGAAGGTCGATATGTTGCCCTTAACTCCAATGCCGCAAACTTCTTGGGCAAGCCAAGTGAGGAAATCATCGGCAAAGATGATTGGGAATTACTGCCGCCTGACACTGCCCGTGAAATGATGGCAAAAGATCGCCACATCATGGCAGCAGGAATCACTGAGAGTTACGAGGAAGATATCTCTTCTCATGATGAAACCACTAAGACCTTTTTGACTACAAAGGCTCCTTGGCGTGATACTAATGGCAATATCCTCGGCATCATCGCCACCACACGAGATATTACCGATCGCAAACAAGCCGAGCAAAAAATCCGCCAAACGCTAGAAATGCTCGACTTAGCTAGCGATGGTATCATTATTCGGGACATGGATGACCGCATCATCTACTGGAACCAAGGTGCAGAAAATCTCTACGGTTGGACAAAAGCGGAAGTAATCGGGGAGTACATTCACACATTCCTGGAAACCATCTTTCCTAAACCGTTAGAAATCGTAAGGGCAGAGTTTTTCCAGCAGGGAAGTTGGGAAGCAGAAGTGCAGCATACCACCCGTGACGATCGGCATATTATTGTGGCGAGTCGCTGGACATTGCAGCGCGACGGAGAAGGAAAGCCTTGTGCCCAACTCGAAATTAATAATGACATTAGCGATCGCAAACAAGCCGAAGATGCTATAAAACAAAGCGAAGAACGCTATCGTTCGCTAATCGCTGCCACGTCCCAAATTGTCTGGACAGCCGATGCTGAAGGAAGATGCCCTGATATGCCGAGTTGGAGAGCTTACACCGGACAAACCGAAGCTGAGGTGGTTGGTTTTGGCTGGTTAGATGCAATTCACCCGGACGATCGCGAACGAACGAATCAGGTCTGGATGGAAGCAGTGCAAACGAAAAACCTGTATGACATAGAATATCAAATTCGCGGAGCGGATGGAAACTATCGTTATTTCCAAGCTAGAGGGGTACCAATTCTGGATGAAGATGGCAGCATCCGGGAGTGGGTTGGCACTTGTACCGATATCCACGATCGCAAACAAGCAGAATTCCTAATGGCAAAAGCTAAGGAAGCAGCCGAAGCAGCAAGTCGCGCAAAAAGTGAATTTCTTGCCAACATGAGCCACGAGTTGCGAACTCCCCTTAATGGCATCATGGGATACGCACAGATTCTTCAGCGTTCCAAAGTCTTGAATGAAGAAGAGCGATCGCGCATTGATGTTATTTATCAGTGCGGTTCGCATTTACTGACCTTAATCAATGATATTCTCGACTTGTCGAAGATTGAAGCACAGAAAGTGGAACTCATGCCTACGGATTTTCATTTCCCGGCGTTCCTACAAGGTGTAGCAGAAATGTGTCGCATCCGAGCTGAACTAAAGGGAATTCAGTTTCATTTTCCATCAAGCCCCGAACTCCCGATCGGTATTCGTGCGGATGAAAAACGCTTGCGACAAGTGTTAATTAATCTTTTAAGCAACGCTATTAAATTTACGGATGAGGGCACTGTTACTTTTCTAGTCAGCTTTGCCACAGAAGAAAAAATTCGCTTTGAAATACGCGATACAGGTACCGGCATTGCACAAGATCAATTTCAAGCTATCTTTCAGCCCTTCGAGCAGGTAGGAGATCGCAGGCGGCAGACGGAAGGTACGGGATTAGGACTGGCAATTAGCCAAAGGATTGTAGAACTAATGGGCAGTACCATTCAGGTTCAAAGTGAGATGAATGTTGGCAGTATTTTCTGGTTTGATGTCAATCTATCTCAAGCCGATGAATGGGTGAAAACTTCTCAAATTGACCATCGCGGCCAGATTATCGGCATCAAAGAGCGCCAACCTAAGATTGTGGTTATTGATGACAAATGGGCTAACCGTTCGGTAATTAGCAATTTGCTCAGTCCGATCGGCTTTGAGGTGTCTGAAGCGAACGATGGGCAGGAAGGGTGGGAAAAAATTCTGGAGGTAGAACCAGATTTAATCGTTACCGACTTACTAATGCCCGAACTAGATGGCTTCGAGCTAATTAAGCGGGTTAGAGAATCGGACAACTTCAAAGACATCATCATTATTGTCTCTTCTGCCAGCGTATTTGAAGCCGATCAATACAGAAGTTTAGAAGCAGGAGGCAACACTTTTATTCCCAAACCTGTTCAAGCCACGGAACTCCTGCAAAAATTGCAACA
The DNA here is from genome assembly GCF_036702135.1 of Microcoleus sp. LAD1_D3. Lineage (NCBI taxonomy): Bacteria > Bacillati > Cyanobacteriota > Cyanophyceae > Oscillatoriales > Microcoleaceae > Microcoleus > Microcoleus sp. LAD1_D3. The sequence goes on from NZ_JAUBSB010000071.1 coordinate 8,429, forward strand.
GTATCTTCAGTTAGAATGGCTTTACGAAGCCAATGAAGCTCAACTGGCGATCGGCTCAGACACCAATGAGCTAATTGCCCCGCCTGCTATAGAAATGGAAATGCTATACGAGCTGGCTATGAAAGGAAATTTCTTACAAATAGTTAAGCAGGCGGTATTACTTGAAGCAATAGACCCAAAATACATTCCCTTTGCTAAAATATTGCATCAGATGGCAAAGGACTTTCAAGACGAAGAGATTTTAACGTTTATTCAGTCCTACAAGTAAGGTTTATGAATTCAGAAATTAAAGCACATGGTACGATTCTTATAGTTGATGACAATTCAGCTAACTTAGGTGTATTATCTGATGCCTTAAGCCAAGAAGGATTTGAAGTTCGGGTGGCGAAATCGGGAAAAATGGCACTAGAGCGAGTTAAATATGCTCTACCCGATCTAATCTTACTAGATGTGATGATGCCAGAGATTGATGGATTTGAAACCTGTCGTCGATTACAGGCTAATCCAGAAACTAAACAGATTCCCATTATATTTATGACTGCGCTCTCGGATACAGCAAATAAAGTGGAAGGGTTTCAGCTTGGGGCTGTTGATTATATTACCAAACCCTTCCAACAGGAGGAAGTATTAGCTCGCGTCAAGCTGCATTTAAAGCTTCATGTTCTTGCTGAAAAATTAGAAGAAAAAAACACCTTATTGGAGGAAAAAGTTATAGAAGTCAGCCAAGCCTACGAGAATTTACAACAAATGCAACTTAAGTTAATCCAAAGCGAGAAAATGTCCGGCTTAGGGCAAATGGCGGCTGGAATTGCTCATGAAATAAATAACCCTATAAATTTCATCTCTGGGAATCTAGGTTATGCCCAAGAGTACGCTCATAACTTACTAAAAATTATACACCTTTATCAAGAAGATTATGTAAATCCTACCCCTCGAATTCAAGCAGCTATGGATGAAATAGAACTGGAATTTCTGGAGGAAGATTTTATAAAAGTTCTTAACTCAATCAACTTAGGAACGCAGCGCATCCAGGAGATTGTCAAGTCTATGCGAATTTTTTCTCGCCTGGATGAGGCAGACGTGAAAGCTGTAAATATCCATGAAGGAATTGATAGTACACTCACCATCCTGCATCATCGTTTAAAAGCAAGACCAGAGCATCCTGAGATTGAACTAATAAAAGAGTACGGTCAGCTTCCACAAGTAGAATGCCATGCCGGACAACTCAATCAAGTGTTCATGAATATTATTTCCAACGCCATTGATGCTTTGGATGAATCTAATCAGCAGCGTTCGTTTGCCGAAATCAAGCAACACCCGAACCGCATTCAAATTTCTACAAAATTAATTGGCGATAATTGGGTGGCTATTCATATTAGTGACAACGGTCTGGGAGTTTGCGAAACTCTACAACCGAAGCTATTTGACCCCTTTTTTACTACCAAACCTATCGGTAAAGGAACTGGGTTGGGGTTATCTATCAGTTACCAAATTATCGTTGAAAAGCATGGGGGCAGATTATACTGCCAGCCTGTCTCAGGAAAGGGAATAGAATTCGTCATTGAAATTCCTATTCGGCAGCAAGCTTGTAAAGCTGCTTAGTTTCCCGGTTCAATGTCTCTTACGAACTTTGGTTAATTTCTCGCTGACAGCGCGCACGACAGGGTGTTCCCATACAAACAAAGCCTGCAGGCATATTTTGAAAGACGCTACTGCGAGCTCCGATTAAAGCGTTAGCACCGATTTCCACACCAGGGCCAATGAAGCAGTCGGCGGCAATCCAAACGCCGTTATTAATGATCACAGGTGCTGTTATTAAGCGAAAGGCTTGGTCTTGAGGGTCATGAGTGCCGGTGCAGAGGTGGCTTTTTTGAGAAATGACGCAGTGTTTGCCGATCGCAATTCGATCGAGACTGTACAATACAACATCATCTCCGATCCAACTGTAGTCTCCGATTTCAATTTTCCAAGGATAGGTAAAACGAGCCGTGGGGCGAATGATCACAGCGCGACCTATTTTCGCTCCAAATAACCGCAGCAAGCCGCTTCTGATGCTATTAAAAGGGTGTGGAGTGAGGGGAAATGCGATCGCCTGGACGAACCACCAAACCAAAATTAGCCAATTAGGCTTTCCTCGATCAAACTTTGATTGATCGTACTTCCGCAAATCAACCAAAGATTCCCCTGTTAAAATATTTGCGTGATTGTCGCTAATTGGACGATGGTTTATTTCAGGATTTGGGGAATTTGCGATCGGCTTTTGCGGTTCCGGGTCGGGAGTTGACGTATAATAAGTCATCTAATGTTTAATTTAAAATCGAGTTGAGCTTTAAGGACTGCTGCATGACATTTCCAGTTAGGGACAATTTTGACTCTCAAAACGCCAAGGAACTCGCACAATGCGAGAATTCAAATCCCAGAATTGGCAAAGTTCGACTTTTACAAACAGCTTTGGTACTGCTGAGCAGCTTTTTTGTAGCAGAGTTAATCGCCGCACTTAATTCTCATAGTTTGTCCTTATTAGCAGATGCGGGTCACGTTTTTTCTGATGTGGCAGCTTTAGCAATAACTTTGACAGCGACTTGGTACTCCTCACTAAAAAGAAGTAAACCTGTAGATTGTGCGATCGCACAATCGCCAATCCCTGAACGAGGAGAAATCATTGCTGCTTTAATTAATAGTATCAGTTTAGTAGCGATCGCCCTTTGGATTGCCGCAGAGTCGATCGCCCGATTGCAGTCCCCAACCCCCGAAGTCGAAGGGCTCCCGATGTTAATTACCGCCATAGTCGGTTTAAGCATCAACTCGATTAATGCTTGTTGCTTGCATTCCTGCTGTCACGGCGACTTGAATCTCAAAAGCGCCTTTCTGCACGCAGTCGCCGACATATTTTCGTCGGTTGGAGTAATTTTAGCGGCGATCGCCGTAGCGTGGCTACACTGGAATTGGGCTGACGGCTTAATTAGCTTGCTGGTATCAGCATCAATTATTTTATTAACCCTACCACTGCTAATAGAAAGCATCCAATTGCTGCTAGGCAAAGTATCAGCAATATCCGCAAGTCAACAGCCTTGCGACTGCGAAAAAGTCAGCGCGGAAAAATTGCTTTTTCCATCCCTCGAAGAACTGATAAAATAACATCTCTTCGTCTGCCATAAACCATAGAGATAGATAACAAATGTCATACAGTGATTTTACTTTAAATCGAGTCACTAAAGACTTTAATTTAACCATTTCCGAGCGCTCTAACATTTTCACAGAAGTTCCAGAATTAACACCAAGCGATTTTCTCCAAGAAACCCTGCGCGATAATCTAGCTTTAGCCCTTGGTAGCAATACAGAAAAAGCGCGATCGGAATTAATTATTGCTCCCATTCTCGTCGAACTCAGAAAACAATTAAATTATCAAATTAGCTGGTTTTCTGGCATTGACTTTAGTGTGGATGCCAGTAAAGGATTAAACGGCAGTTGTGATTTTATCATCAGTCAATCACCTGAACTTTTGTTTGTTACGGCGCCAGTTATTACCGTCGTAGAAGCTAAAAAAGAAAATATTTTGGCTGGATTGGGACAATGCGTAGCGGAAATGTTGGCAGCGCAAATTTTTAATGAAAAGGAAGGCAACGAAATTCCTGTGGTTTACGGTACCGTTACCACCGGCACTAACTGGAAATTTATGAAATTAACAAAAAAGACGATCGAAATTGATTTAGTCGAATATTTTATCAACGATTTAGGTAAAATTTTAGGTATTTTAGCTAGTGGCATTCACTCAAGTATTAATTAGCTCAAGAAACGCGGCGGTTGAAATCGCGTCTTGTCAAACGAAGTCTCTCTCTAAGAGACTAAGAAGGAGTGGGTGTTTAAAACCCTATCTACACAAACTTTCGTCCGCATGGTGCGCGGACTAAGAGGGACTCTTACGGCAATTTCACCTCTGTCTCTTGACTGATAACTACTGGTGGCGACAGAGGCGGCTGAGGTTCTGCCACATTCAACTGACCGCCACAACAACGCAATTCATAAAGTTTTGCATTAATTTGATACTCATATTGACTCAATAACCTTGCATAAATATAGCCAGCTTTTCCATCCAAAAAGCCTAGCTGAATAAAGTAAAATAACATAAATCTGAGCATTGGTTTTAAAGGCAGCCGCACCCAAACTTTTTTGAGAAAGCGTTTCCGCTGCACTGCATCTCCAAATAGGTGAGCGCCAATAGTGCCGCTGTCGTCGCGCCCTTCAATAATATTGTAATAAACGCGAGCTTCCCAATTAGAATAGCGGTTGTGCCGTTCTATCCAGTGAAATAAATCGCGGTAATCCTCGTGGATCATGTCATTTTTTAAGTAGCCGACTTGACCAGCTAAAATGACGTGTTCGTGAACTTCATTGTCGCCTGTATTGGGAACTGATTCAGTGCCGAGATTTTCGTAACGGCCTTTTTGATGCTTGAACAAACGCAAATTCCAGTCGGGATATCGGCCGCCGTAACGCAGCCACTGACCTAAAAATAAGACTTTGCGGTTGAGGTAGTAGCCGTCAAAATTGGGGTCTTCGATCGCCCGCGCGATTTCGTCCCAAAGTTCCGGCGGAATGCGCTCGTCACAATCGACAATTAATACCCATTCGTTGCGAAATGGCAGATTGTCCAAAGACCAATTTTTCTTTTTCGGCCAGCGGTTGTCAAAGTAAAACTGTACTACTTTTGCGCCGGTGCTGATGGCAATTTCTACCGTGCGATCGCTACTTTGGGAATCAACCATGAAAACTTCATCCGCCCTGGCAATGCTGGCCAGACACGCAGGTAGATTAAGTTCTTCGTCTTTTGCCGGAATGAGAACTGAAACCGGAATCTTGGATGAACTAGATGTCATAATCGAGTGCTTGAACCTGAATGCGGTCGAGTTTTGGTGGATGAAGTGCGATCGGCACAGCCGCGCCGACGACTTGAGCAGCGAGGGATATTGCCTATAGCCTAATGCCTACTGGTCGATTTCGGTGCAAAAATCAGGCCGCGGATGGCTGCGCTCAAATAACCGATTTGACCCCAGGCAAAAACGAAATTTTCAAAGCGCAGCCCTGGATCTCTAATATATTTAAAAGACTTCCAGACACCCCTCAATATTCTTTCACCCCCCCGCCCAAGCTGAGCAATACCGGCTCGATCGGACAATTGTTCGCGATAACACTCGCTGATGCCTTGCCACCACCCGCGCTCCAAGAACCAAGCTTTGTTAAGCCTTTCTGTGGCGACATTGTGCAGCACCAGGGCATCGGGCAGATAAACTACTTGCCAACCTAGCTCTAATGCTAATTCTGTCGCGCGCAATTCTTCATTTGACAGCAACTTTTTGCCGACTCTACCGAGTTTGACATCGAAGCCGCCAATTTGTTCGAGAAAAGCGCGCCGGATCGAGTAGTTTACCCCCCTGGGAGTCAAACCGGGAGCAGTCACGTACAGGCAACTATCGCCTAAATCATATGCTCCCAAGTTCTGGGCCAATCCGGGTGAGAGCCATTCGGGCGGGCTGACTCCAGAAGGCCAGAGCAAATTGACTTTGCCACCAGCTACGGCGAGTTTTTGATTGCTTTGATAAGCGCTGTGCAGCACCCTGAGCCAATTCGGCTCAGCAATAGCGTCGTCGTCGAGATAAGCTAATATTTCGCTGCCAGCTTCCTTTGCGCCGGTGTTTCGGGCTACTGACAGACCGATTTCCGGCTCCCAGACGTACTTGAGGCGCCGATCGCCCAGTCTTGCTTCTACCACCTCGCGGGTGCGCGAAATGGAACTTTCGGGGCTGGCATAATCGCTAGAAGCGTTATCCACTACTACTACTTCAAAGTTGTCGGGAAAATCCTGTACCAGCAAGCTGTCGATCGCCCCACCTAAATAGGCGGCGCGATTGTGGGTGCAAATAATCGCTGATATCTGAGGATGATCTGGCATAAATAACAGCTTGGGAAATACTGGGGCTCGCGATCGACTTACTCTGATATTGTCTCATCAATGCTATTATCGCTTAAAAAGCATTTGGTAGTTGGTCGTTTAAATCATAGTGGGTAATTGGTAATGGGTAATGGGTAATGGGTAATGGGTAATGGATAATTGTGTTTAATCCTTTGTATGTGACTGCTGACTAATGACTGCTGACTAATGACTAATGAGTAACTCAGAACCCACCACATCGAGACAATTAATCTTAGTAACTGGGCCGGCCCGAAGCGGCAAAAGTGAATGGGCCGAAACTCTGGCGGCGGGTTCGGGAAAACAAGTAATCTATGTCGCTACTGGCCTGGTTGATGAAACGGATTTGGAGTGGCTTCGTCGCCTTGAACAGCACCGAAATCGCCGTCCAGTTGATTGGACAACTCTAGAAGTGCCGATCGAATTATCGGCAGTTGTGCAAGCTGGCAAGCCCTCAGATTGCTTGTTGATTGATTCCCTGGGAACTTGGACGGCAAATCTTTTGGAACAAGAAGCGGCTGTTTGGGCTACTACGCAGCAAGATTTGCTCGCTAGTTTGAAGTCGGCGGCGGCCGATGTAATTTTGGTAGGAGAGGAAACCGGATGGGGCGTTGTGCCTGCTTATCCGGCGGGGCGGCTGTTTCGCGATCGCCTCGGCACTCTCGTCCGCCGCATCGGGGCGATCGCCGATACTGTTTATCTCGTCACCGGAGGTTACGCCTTGAATCTCAGCGATCTGGGTACGCCGCTGCCGCCTGCTGCGAAAAATTAACAGCCGGAGTCGCGATCGACTAGGGAGAAAAAATATCTGTTTCCCGACGAACAATTTTAACTAAAAATGAGGTAGAATCCTAACTAAAATTGAAAACTCAAAACTCACATAAATTACTCTAAAAAAATACTTCATGGGGCAACCAGCCAAACAATTTGATACGGGAAGTAGCGAAATTTTAAAATAATGTAAAATATAAAGTGTCTCTTGAGATAGAGTGCAAATTTCAAAGGTCAGGTCTAAAATCACCAATTAGTTGAAGGGTTGACTAAAATTTATGGCATCAGAGAATGAAGTAAGAAAATATATTGCTTACTGGTTTCAGTTAGGCAAAAAAGTATTAATTTACAACGGTTCCGAAGCGCTGCTGCCCAAATCGATAAATGCGGGCGATCGCTACAGCAGCGAATTTGAAGAATGCTGGCAAAAAATCCTCTCGCCCGACAGCGGAGACTGCCACCTCGAAGGCACAAATGAAACAATTTCCCAACTGCTGACACCAGCTTGGGAAATCAGTCCCTGCGCGCGCTGCGCTATGCCTGTAGTGTTCCAACAAACCGGAATGCCCCCGGAGTTCTGTCCCTGTAACGACTTACCGAACTGGCCCGATACCGAAATGCCCCAACCCCGATCGCCCGTCAGCAGCCAATCGCAACTATCAGGCATTCGCGATCGACTCCAAAGATCCAGCGGCGAGTAAGTATATAAGAAGGAAGAAGGGTCTTCTTCCTTAAATTGTTACAATATATTTACAATGCTTCACACTAGGTCTGATTTATGAATGTCAAGACGGTATCGCCAGCCTCCCCGCAAACTTATGCAAATTCAGGGACTCAGGCTGTACTCGGCAATCTCCAAGATGCAAATACAATTCCCCTGCAAGCAGTACCAGTATCATTAGAGACAGAGGTCGTAACGGACGATCGGCTCAAATCATCAAGAGACATAGCTTTCGAGTTGGCCGGAGATGCTGTTCGGTACGATCCTGTGGCGATCACAGCCCTGTACCGAAATCGACCTCTACAAGTCTGGGGAAGGCTGTCGAGCGTTGTTTGGACATTTTTTAGCTTTGCCTTCAGTGTGTGGTTCGACGGCAAAACAGGTCGTACCGCCACCAACCAAAAGCGTCGCGCCGTCCGACTGCGAGAAATTCTGGCCCAACTCGGCCCAGCTTTCATCAAAATCGGACAAGCACTCTCAACACGGCCCGACTTAGTACCGCCAGTATATTTAGAAGAACTAACAACGCTGCAAGACCAATTGCCAGCATTCCCGAACGAAGTAGCATATCAATTCATCCAAGAAGAATTGGGCGCCCACCCCAAAGACATCTACGCAGAAATCACCCCCGATCCGATCGCCGCAGCATCTCTCGGACAAGTCTACAAAGGTAAACTCAAAACCGGAGAAACAGTCGCAATCAAAGTCCAGCGACCAGGTTTAGCCGAGAACATCGGCTTAGATATCTACATCCTGCGGCGTGTTGCAGTTTGGGCACAAAACAACTTCAAAATAATTCGCAGTGACCTCGCAAGCATTATGGACGAGTTGGGCGAGCGAATTTACGAAGAAATGGACTACACCCACGAAGGACAAAATGCCGAACGGTTTGCCCAACTATACGGCCACATCAAAGACATTTACGTTCCCAGCATCTACTGGGAATATACCCGCCGCCGCGTCTTAACAATGGAGTGGATCACCGGCGTCAAACTTACGAATTTAGAAGCCGTTAAAGCTCAAGGAATCGATGCTCCTTACTTAATTGAAGTGGGGGTGCAGTGTTCTCTCAGACAACTTCTAGAACACGGTTTCTTTCACGCAGACCCGCATCCCGGCAATCTTTTGGCAACTCCTGACGGTCAATTAGCTTATCTCGATTTCGGGATGATGAGCGAAGTTAAACCTTATCAGCGATACGGCTTGTTGGAAGCTGTGGTGCATTTGGTGAACCGCGACTTTGAAGGTTTAGCAAAAGATTATGTCAAGTTGGAGTTTTTAACGCCAGATACGGATTTGACGCCAATTATTCCGGCCTTAGCTAGCGTATTTAACAATGCTTTGGGTGCTAGCGTTGCCGAACTGAATTTCAAAAGCATTACTGACGAGCTTTCGGCGGTGATGTACGAATATCCTTTCCGAGTTCCAGCTTACTATGCTTTGATTATTCGATCGCTCGTTACGTTAGAAGGGATTGCCATTAATGTCGATCCAGAATTCAAAGTGTTGAGCAAAGCTTATCCTTACGTAGCAAAACGGCTGTTGAGCGACCCCGCACCTGAATTGAGAGCATCTCTGCAAGATTTGCTGTTCAAACAAGGCGAATTTCGCTGGAACCGCTTAGAAAACTTGCTCAACAATGCCCGCGAGAGCGATGATTACGATGTCAGCAAAATCTTGAACCAAGCTTTAGAATATTTATTTTCCGAAAGAGGAGATTTCATTCGCGATCGTATTGTCCTGGAATTAGTCAAAAGTCTCGACACACTTTCGAGCAATGCTTTTGCTAACGCCAAAGCAGTCGTCGGCGAATGGTTTGGAGTCAAGGCAAATCAACCTGTGGTTTCACCAACAGAAAAAAACAATCTAGAACACATTAAACGGATTTGGGATATTTTGCAATCAACTCCGGGTTTTGACGGGACGAAAGTATTGCAGCTTCTTCCGCAGTTGTTGGTGAAACCCGAAGTGCAGAATATGGGGCAGAAAGTAGTCGGCGGTTTAGCTCAAAGAGCAGTTGCTAGGGTAATTCGTGAGTTTTTGCTTTCGCAGGAACCGGATGCGATTCCCGTGAATGGAAGCTACCCTAAAACTTCGCCTCAGTTGTCTTTACCTGCGGCGAAGTAGTTGGGTGGGGAGTTTTTGACCGCAGATAGTAGCAGATAAATGCAAAAGAACGCAGATGAAATTTCGTCTGCGTTCTTTTAATTAAGCTTGAATCCTTTAGCGGCTAATTGCTGGCGGAGACTTTGAATTATTACGCGATCGAGAGTATTTTCACCACTATTGGTACTAGATTGGCGCTGTTGTTCAATATATGCTGTACGCTTTTGAGATAAGTCGCGGATCGTCTTTTTAATCGCTTCTCTTTCGGTTTTCTTTCCAGCAACATATGCTCTCTTTTCTGTTAGCGTCATCCCTCGCATGATCTCAGGTAAATTATCATCTGATATTGCCTCTAGTTTAACTGTTCCGTTTTCGAGAGCATCCAGCAAGTCCCAAGAAGCATTATCATAGTATTCAGAGGCTTTGGACGCACTACGCAAAACTGTATTGCTGCCAGCATTACTATCTTCCACTGCTTGACGTTGTTGTCCTATTCTTCCTTCTCTACCGTAAGGAATGTACGTTTGATTGAGTTTAGTATTCCAAGTAGAAATTTCGTCGTCGTAAGGGGACTTAATTACCACAATCTCTTGGTTTTGATTAATGTTGAAGCTACTGCCTTTTGCTAAATCTGCTCCTGATGCCCAAAGTTGTCGCTCCTGACTTTCCGCTGAACCACAGTAGATTGTATTAACGAGGGTATCTCCTTTGACAGCGAGATTGACCGATTGATTCCAAACTATTGGGCCTTGATCGAATGGTTCATTACCCGCAATAAAAATCACGCGAAAATCTTCCTGATTTTTACTCCAGTTTAATTCTTGCATTGCCGAACGAATTACCCAGCCAGCATATTCTTGACCACCGTTGGTTTTGATACTAAATAGCTTTTCGGAAACTAAATCTAATTCAGGAGTAAATCCAGTTAATAATCTGACAAAACCTTCCGAAGAAGGTAAGCTGTCATTACCATAATGGTAAAGGGCAACCTCTAACTCTGGCACTTCGCCATCTTTGGTTACTTTAGTTAAAAAATTAACCACTTGCCAAAGTTGAGTACGAGTCTGGTCAATCAGTCCATCCATGCTATTACTAGAATCTAAAAGGATGGCTATCTGAATTTTTGCTTTGGCGAAAGCTGCTGTGGGAGAACACAAAATACTTAGGGTTAAAGCTGTAGTGAATAAAATTAGAGCTAGTTTTTGCATGGGATTTTCCCTAGGAAATTATTTTTTTCCCAATTAGAGTCATTGGTAATTTAGATTTAGTTCCTGATGTCAAGTAACTTGTAACAATATTTTACATTTGGGTTCGATTCATTACAGGATTTACCAACTCCGATCGAAGAAACCGGGTTTTTACCGAATTTGTGGACTGCAACGAAGTATTTTCCTACAAACCCGGTTTCTGGTCATTCATGGGTAACTCAGACCAAAGAAACCGGGTTTTTTACCCAATCTGTGGACTGAATCGAGGTAATTTACGTAAGTTTACAAAATCATGTCACTTTTTCTCACCGACAGGGCGATCGGGGTGGTTTATTCTTTAAGTTAAGGCTGAGCAGAAGTTGTTCACAGTTAAACCGCAGATGTTCCGGATAAGTCGATCTGAAATAGTATTGTACTGCAACTGCGAAACAATTATACAGCAAATTTCAGGTAAGTGAGGTACATAAAAATCGCAGGTAGGGACTTAGGCTAAGCCGTATCCTTGGGGGGATTGTTCCATAAGCGGGTGTACTTCAGAAACCTGCAATCTGCTGTAAGTTAGCTGCCTCCAAACTAGAGGTCTTCAAACTCTCCGGAATTGGGACGCTAAGTATAGAAATGAAAATGAATATGCTCAACATCTGTAATAGATTGAGCAGACAATAGGTCAATAACATTGAGGAAAATAGTTATGGAACAATCGGCATATCTATACAGCTTGCTTGATAATGATGGTGTTGTTCGACGTGATTTACCAGCAGCTAGTCCTGCCCTATCTCTAGCACCTCCTTCCGCTAGCGCAGAGTTTAATGCACATGAGATTCGAGGAAAAGTGGGAGCCAGAAGTTGGCCTTTTAGGGCAGCCTTAAGACCGCCAAAACCACACCTACCCAAACTTGTGAGCAGTAGTGAGGGCAAAATCAAATCTATGCTGCTTACTATCCCTGTAGGGACAACAGAAGGGGATTTTGAAGCTATTTATAAGAAATTGCTAGAAACCCTGCCCAAAGATACTAGGTTTGTCTGCTTGGTTAACTCTGGTTCCAAACCCATTGTTGAAGATTGGTTGAAAATGTATGACCGAGACAAAACAGCTACAGTTGTTGAAGCTCCAGATTATGTTGGCTTCTCAATTTGGGCACAGGATGCCTATGCTATCTCAACCTCTAGTGACCAGGAAACTTACTTCGTCGAACCTCTATCATTCTTACGATATGCTGATGCAGTTATTGCAGATTATGTTACTCATGCAACAGATATCAAAAACTTTCAGGTGCCTCTATATTTTCAAGGTGGGAATATTTTAATTGGGGATGACTTTTGGTTGATTGGCATTGATTATCCAACAAAGACACTAGAGTATGTTGGTGATGCAATTTTTCCAGATGATGGTGAAACACCGGAGAACTTAGTACAGCGACTCTTCAAGGACAACCTTGACGGATCGAGGAATTTGATCTACGTAGGTTCTTCAATACCAGTACCTGCAGAAGACGTTGTGCTGGTAAAAGAAGAAGGTCAGTATTTCGTCGATATAGTGTTTCAGGGTAACCGAGATGGAACAGCCCAACCACTGTTTCATATTGATATGTTCCTGACTCTAGCAGGGAAAGATGCAAGCGGAAAATATCAGATCCTTGTGGGCGATCCTTCAATGGCACCAATGCCGCAATCAGCACTTGCTACAGCGTATTCTATGCAAAGCGTCTATGATGCTATTGCTAGCCTCCTAAAAGCTCAGGGATTTACTGTCATTCGCAATCCATTACCGCTTACCTTCTCAAAGCAAATGAGAAATGTCGAAGAGTTAAATCGTCCACAAGACAAGAAGCTCTCCGAAATTTACCTTAAGCTCCGTGCTTTGGGGATAACAGAAGTTGAGCTTCGTAGCTGGTATTTTGCTACAGCAAATAATGCACTGGTTGAAATCACAAAATCCAGTAAGCGCGTGTGGTTACCAACTTACGGTTATGAAGACTACAAATACTTACAGGATGCAGACAAGGGAAACCAGAAGATCTGGGAAGACCTCGGTTTTGAGGTGACAATGTTACCAAACTTCCACAGGCTAGCTCGTGGATTGGGTGCTGTACATTGTATCCAGAAATACCTGGAGCGAGAGTAATGTCCGATCGACCAGCAGTCTAACACTGCGTTGGAGCGGACAGCCAACAGAGCTTGGTGCTAAGTTGGAGGCTGTCTGCTGCTGCTCAACTATACCGTTAGACCACTAAGTTACTAGACTGGCACTTCTAGAAGATAGCTATAGTAATGCAGACCGAAAATAACCAATAATAAAAACCCGGTTTCTTGAAGAAACCGGGTTTTTATCTATTCGATTGCCCTCAACCCAATCTACAATTACTACAAGGTAGAAGTGCCACTTAAATCGCTACTTGTTAGTAGCTGAATGGGGCTCGAATTCGCATTGAGTAAGAGGTCAGATTCATTACCAGAAGGATTAGCAGTAGGAGCGATCGCACCACTAACACTCGCCGCTTGCAAAGGAATAATGGGCTGAGCTTGAGCGCTGGTTAGAGATGTTAACAAGCTGTTAGAGTCGTAGATGAGAATGTCATCATCGATGCCACTAAAGCTATTCATGGTTGGAATTAAACCGCCATTTAGCAAGATGTCATCGGTGGTAGTTGTGCCATCAGTTACTGTCGAAATGACTGGATTAGTAGCTGTTGTTAGCGGTTGTGGGTTGGGTGCTGGCGCGGTAATCGTGCTGTTTGGCTGACTAATTGATTCAGTAGTGGTGCTGTTTGACTGACTAATTGATGCAGTAGTGGTGCTGTTTGGCTGACTAATTGGTTCAGTAGTCGTGCTGGACAAGCTAGTATCAGAACCGCTACCGATCGCGCTTAGAACATCGTCACTATCAACAGGTTCGCCGGTTAAAAGATCGGTATCCGAGGGAGTATTGAAGGCTGCCGGAAGCGCACCTCCGGGTGTGACGGGGACAAAACGAGAACTGTCGATCGCACTAAATTGAGTATCTTTCACCCAAGCTAAGTGTTCGCCGGTGCCTGCGATGCTAATCAAGGCATCGTTAGTATAATTTTCGCCGCCTTGAACGATTTGCAATTGGTCAAAGGTGAGGTCTTGTGTTAGTCCGAAGTAATCGCGATCGGCTTGGAAGTAGAAAATGTTATCAAGTCCCGAACTTGGTGCTAGCACAAATATGTCGGAACTCCTGCCTCCAATCAGCGAATCTTGACCATTTCCGCCCTTGAGCACGTTGTTACCTTCGCCGCCGTAGAGACTGTCATCGCCATCGTTACCGTTAAGGCTGTCGTTGCCGCTGCCACCATTTAAGAAGTCGTTGCCATTACCGCCATCGAGGGTGTCATTGCTGCTGCCACCATCGAGACTGTCGTCGCCTTCGTTGCCCAAGAGGTTGTCGCTGCCAGCTTCCCCGGTTAGCAAATCGTTGCCACAACCGCCGTCAATGGTGTCCTTACCGGCACCTCCCAGCATTGTGTCGTCCTCGCATTCACCGAACATCAAGTCGTCGCCGTTACCACCGCCCATCCAGTCGTTGCCACCACCACCTGTGAGGGTGTCGTCGCCGGAATCGCCTGTGAGGGTGTCGTCGCCGGAGTCGCCGAAAACCAAGTCGTTACTCGCGCCGCCGTCCATCAGGTCAATTTCGTCGCCACCGTAGAGGGTGTCTTCGCCGACTTCGCCCAACATCGTGTCTTGCCCTTCACTGCCAAACATCAAGTCGTTGCCGGCGCCTCCGAAGAGTTTGTCGTCGTCGATACTGCCGTCAATTTTGTCGTTGCCGGCACCTCCTAATAATTGGTCGTTGCCTGTACCGCCGAACAGTTCGTCGTTGCCGGCGCCGCCGTCGATGGTGTCGTAGCCGGAACCGCCGTCGATTTTGTCTTCGCCTGCTTCTCCAAAAATCAGGTCGTCGTCTTCGTTGCCCCAAACGTTGTCGTTGCCAGCGTTGGCGTTGATGAAGTCGTTGCCGGCTTGTGCCCAAATGTTGTCGTTACCGTCGTTGCCGAGAATCGAGTCGGCGCCGGAACCACCGTCGATGTTGTCGTTTCCGGTTTGTCCGAGGAGGGTGTCGGCTGCATCTCCGCCGTAGATTTGGTCGTTGCCGCGGCCGCCATCAATGAAATCTTGGTCTTCTCGGCCGTAGAGTTCGTCGTCGCCGTCGTTGCCGAATACGCGGTCATTTCCGGTGCCGGCATCGATGAAGTCGTTGTCGTCGTTGCCTTCGAGGCTGTCGTTGCCGGATTGACCGAAAATTCGATCGCCCCCTTCGCCCCCTGCTAAAGTATCGTTGTTCGCCCCGCCGTCGATGTAGTCGTCGCCGCTGTTGCCGTCGGCGAAGTCGTTGCCGTCATTTCCGAAAATGTGATCGCCCCCAGCGCCCCCAGTCATGCTATCGTCGTCTGCGCCACCTTCTAAGTAGTCGTCGCCATTGTTACCGGAGAGGGTATCTTTGCCGATTTGACCGAAAAGTCGATCGGCCCCTTCGCCACCATCAAGGCTGTCATTGCCCGATTCACCCCACAGTTGGTCGTCTCCAGTTTGTCCTAACAGCGTATCGTCGTTATCGCCACCCCACAGTTGGTCGTTATCGGCATTGCCTTCTAAAAAGTCGTTGCCTTGGCGGCCGTATAATTTGTCACGGCCGTCATTGCCGGAGAGAGTATCGTTTTCGGTGCCGCCATCTACGAAATCGTCGCCTGTTCCGCCAGCTAGGGTATCATCGCCACCTTCCCCGTAGAGGCTGTCATTATCTTCGCCGCCGTCGAGTTGGTCGTTGCCGAAACCGCCGAACAGGTTATCGCTGCCGGATTCTCCCAGCAAGTTGTCGCTGTCATCGCCTCCCCAAAGAGTGTCGCTATCGTCGCCACCGAGGAGGGTGTCGAGGCCGGATTGACCGTAAATTCGATCGCGCCCTTGATTACCCTGAAGCAAATCATTGCCGGAACCGCCGTCAACAATGTCATCGCCACGGTTGCCGATAACCGTATCATTACCGACTTGTCCGAACAAACTGTCATTATTTTCGCCACCGTCTAGGAAATCGTTACCGTCGCCACCTTCGAGGGTATCGTTTTCAGTACCGCCGTCAAGGGAGTCGTTGCCGAGTTCCCCAAAAAGTCGGTCTGTTCCTGAGTTGCCTTCCAGGATGTCATCGCCACCAAAGCCGTACAGAGTGTCGCTGTCAGCTTGACCGAGAAGGGTATCGTTGCCTTCGCCTGCCAAGAGTGAGTCGTCGCCGAAACCGCCTTGCAATAAGTCGTTGCCAGCTTGACCGAACAAGGTGTCTTTGCCATCGCCGCCGTAGAGGGAATCGTTACCTTCGCCGGCATCAAGGATGTCATCGCCGTTTTCGCCAAACAAATAGTCATCGCCAGCTTGGGCTGATAAAGTGTCATCGTCTTGACCACC
>NZ_JAUBSB010000072.1:0-24316 GCF_036702135.1 Microcoleus sp. LAD1_D3
AATTATGAGTTAGCTCTAGGGGGATTAAATTGAAAACCTTCTATTATAGCATAGATTTTTTTTGCAAGAGGTCTAATGTACTCGCAAAGTCGGGTTAGCCGTGCCTAATTGTTGAATTGGCGTGGAGACTGGCAACTGACTTTGAGGTGCGGGCACCATTTCGCCTCGGAAGTCAAGGATGGTGACGAGCAGCAGATAGGCAACTGCTAAAATTATAGAAATCACCCCAGTGATAATAGCAATAATTTTTGAACGATCCATATTCAGAAAAATTTAAGTACAGCTAATATTAGTTTAACATTAAAAAGAGCAATTATCACTGAAGTTATGCAATAGAATATAATCAGGTGCTAGTTATTTCTCTGACAAAAATGGAACCTCTTGTAGATGCGCCAAATCCCACCGAGATGCACGGAGCTACCCCAGTGGTGGAAACATTTAATCTGGGGAAGTTCTACCGTACCGGCTTCTGGATGAATGAAAAAATTGAATCGCTCAAAAATTGCACTCTGACTGTCTCTGAGGGCGAAACTTTCGGGTTGTTAGGGCAAAATGGAGCGGGGAAAACTACGCTGCTGAAAACTTTGCTAGGTGTAGTGCGGCCCACTTCTGGCAGGGCGCTGCTGTTGGGGAAGCCTTTGGGCGATCGCACTGTGAAGCAGCGAGTCGGCTATTTGCCAGAAAATCCCTATTTTTACGATTATCTCACCGGCTGGGAATTCTTGCAATTTGCGGCGGGGTTATTTCAAATTCCCCCGTCAATTCAGCGACAGCGAATTCCGAATTTGCTAGATTTAGTTGGGCTATCTCAATCGGCGGCAATTAAAAAACAGTTGCGCCAGTATTCTAAGGGAATGCTGCAACGGATTGGCATGGCTCAAGCTTTGATTAACAATCCAGATGTGGTATTTTTAGATGAGCCGATGTCGGGTTTAGATCCGATGGGGCGCTATCAGATGCGGGAGATAATTTTATCGCTGAAAAATCAAGGAAAAACGATTTTTTTTAATTCGCATATATTGTCTGATGTGGAGAAGATTTGCGATCGAGTGGCAATTTTGGCGAAGGGTGAGTTAATTTGCATTGGTGCGATCGACGAACTCTTGGGTAATACTGAAACTTACCGGGTTGAAGGTAGGGGCGGCCACTTGAATATCCTGAAAAAATGGATACCGGATATGGAAGTTGATAATGATTTGTGGTATGGTCATTTGCAGGGCGAGCCGAAGGAGTTTCTTTCTAGTCTGAGTGGTACGGGAGGGCAGCTAATTGGGATGAATTTGGCTAAGCCTACTTTGGAAGAGTTTTTTATGCAGCAACTGCAAGAAAGAGGGATTTATTCTAGTGGTTGAAGTCCCTAAAATCGGCGGTTGAAACCGGGCGGTTGAAACCGCGGCTACACATACAAAGTCCGCCTTCGCGGACTAAGAAAACGGGCAAGATGCCCGTTCCACAGCACATCAAGTTTGTTGTGGGGTGTGCATATTGCCAGCCCTGACTAATAATAAGAAAACGGGCAAGATGCCCGATCCACAAAAGTTTAATTTTATTGTGGATTAGGCATCTTGCCCGCCTCTGAAAGCCTAATGTTTTTTACTTCTGTTAACAATGGCAACGGTAGATTTGCACATACTAACTCTGCACAATTCCACTGCCGCAGATACTCATAGACTTCAGAAATAATCGCATTTGCGGCATCTAAATCTCCTGCTTGAGAAGCATGATAGTGCGCTCTGATTAGGGGCTTAATATCCTCGATATCTTGCCATTCTGATTTAGGTTTGAGGGGAATGCTGATATAATAATTATAGGCTTGGCTGTGGGCGGTACGGAGATTTTCAGGATTTTGATTTAGCAGGTACTCGCCCTTTTCTCGGACTAGCGGATGCAAGTGATAGGATTTGAGGTGGCGATCGTAATATAGCAATTGCCTGCGCTTCAGTGCTTGAATAATATTTTCTTTAAGTTCATACTTGCTAACTTCTGGCATTTGAGCGCTCATTCCGGCAAAGGATAGCGGATATTCTGAGGTTTGATAGACTGAAATTCGGCTGAGACAAGTTTGCTCGCCGTCGCCCAGACGCGCTATCATTTCATCGATCGCTCTTTCAATA
Organism: Microcoleus sp. LAD1_D3; assembly: GCF_036702135.1. Taxonomy (NCBI): domain Bacteria; kingdom Bacillati; phylum Cyanobacteriota; class Cyanophyceae; order Oscillatoriales; family Microcoleaceae; genus Microcoleus; species Microcoleus sp. LAD1_D3. The sequence goes on from NZ_JAUBSB010000072.1 coordinate 2,115, forward strand.
TCTCGAATCAGCAACCAGTCTCTCTGGTGCAGAAAAATCCCGACATTTCCCTGAAACTCGGTATCATCTCGAATCAAGGCTGCGACGAGTTGTAAGGCTTTAGGATGTCCTGAATAGCGATCGCACATTTCGGCTAATTCTTCTGCATTCGCATTCAGATTAAAAGATTGCAATAGGGCAACTGCCGCATCTCGATCCAATCCGTTTAGCTGGATTTCGCGGGTGACTGTTGACGGCAATTCGGCTAAGCTTTCGCGACTGGTGAAAATAATTTTGCTTTGATGTTCTGTTTCTAATAACTGTTTGAATAACCAAGCATATTCTGCACAATCTTCGGCGAAATAACCCGCCGCTTTTGCCTCTCCTGTTTTCAAAAGTGTGTCGGCGCGATCGAAAACGAGCAAGCAAGGTTTTTCTCTGAGGATTTTGAGCAGATTGTCGGTTTTTTTGAAGTAGTCATTTTGAGCAGTTACGGCTGTGGTAATGTCGCCGTTGGAGAGGGTAAATAGCAGGGAGTCAATTGTGCGATCGAAGGGGGGTGCTTTGCCTGTTGCGGATTGCAAGGATTGCCAAGCGGCGCAGGTGAAGGGGGTTTTTTCTGTGTGGAGTTGGCGAATTATTTGGCTGACGAGGCTGGTTTTTCCGATGCCCGGTAATCCGACAATTGAGATGGCGGTGATATCTGAGTTAACGATCGTAGTTTTTAAGATGTCGATTTCTTTGGTGCGCTGTACCCAATTTCTGACGGGGGGTAAGTTTTCTGGGAGGGGGAAAGTGCGCTCGTTTTCACTGTCTTGGGGGATATCTGCGATCGCGGCGGCTAAAAGTGGCTCTGTTTTCTTGATCTTGTAGCCTTCAGCAATGTATTCCCAGTTTTCTATTTCTACTGCTTTGCAAATATTGATAAAGTTCTCTCGTCTAATTTCTATTTTCGCCCAAAACCGCTTTAAGGTAGCTGTTGAAACTAAAGCGGCAACACACCAGGCATCCTCAGTTTTATTCCATCCGAGATTGCGTCTTACCATGTCAATGATTTTTAGCCCTTCTTCGGATGCTCTGAGCAAACCTGCCATTGCGACTCCTCTACGGAAATTATGCCTTAGTAAAGAATATTACATGATTTTGTGAGCCAAAAAGTGAGCTAAATGAGCTAAATGAGCCAAATGAGCCTTTGATGTTGAGCCAAATGGTGAGCCGTTAAGCCTATACAGATTCAGGATTATGGAGTATTGTGAAATGATGTGTTTGGCTGTCAGCTACGTTTGACGGTGCATCTGGCGGGCGATCGGGGATACAGCTTATCTGCTGTTGGAGCAATGTAAAGTTTTATTACAAAAACTGGGCGAACTGCATAAAAAGCAGAGAAACGCCCTGATCGATATCTAGGAAGGCTTGCAGGGCGGGCTTTGCTGGTTTTGACGCAACTATATTTGTGAGGAGATGGGATTATGGTTAAGGTGAATTTCAATATATGGGGTAAGGAGAGAATAGTTCAATCTACTCCTAGCACACTGGGAGTAGATGATTCTGCATTAAGGTCTGCCAACCCAGTTGGCCTCCCTCAACCATTTGAAACAACTGCCGATAAAAATACTTATGTAATCATTCATGGATTTCAGAACCAGGGTGGTAATCAAGTTGACACCGGTGGTAATCCAAATAATCAATTTACACCTGAAACGTGGATGTCAGAAAGGGCTAAGGCTCTTCGAGAACGAGACCCTGATGCTAATATCATTTTGGTAGACTGGGAAGACGGTTCTAAACCTCCACTGGGACTTCCACTGCTACCAGACCAAGTACCCCTCCTTAGTTTAAGCACTTATGATCGAGCTGCGTCTAACACCAGAGAAGTCGGAGATCAACTTGCTCAGTATCTAAAAGCACGGAATCTTGACCCAAACAAAATAGAGCTTATGGGTCACAGTTTAGGCGCTCATGTATCAGGTTTTGCTGGTGCTAAATATAAAGAACTCACAGGCAACGAACTAAATCGCATCACTGGTTTAGACCCAGCAGGGCCTAATTTTGAAACTAGAAACACCGGATTTAGGTCAGTACCTGGAGCAGAACCTGGAACAGTGATTAGCATCCCAGAAGTGGAGCCAGTTCCTCCAAGTGATCGCTTAGATCCAGGTGATGCTACGAGAGTAGTGGTTATTCATACATCTAGCTTTCTGGGAAATGATTTGTTATTGGGAGAATTGGATTTTTTTGTTAATCCAAATAATTTTCTTCAACAGCCCGGAAACCTACCTGTTTTTGGTGGTATAGGCGGTAATCATGGCTACGCAAATGAACTGTATACACAGTTAATTAACGGAAATGTATTTCCTCAGTCAGATGGATCAAACTTCAACTATTTAAGGTTAAACTCTTCAGAAACTGGGAGAATTGATGTAGACACCACTAAGGTTTTCTTTGAAGGATCGACTTCCGGCACTTTTGACAACGGCGAAAATAAGAAAAGTTTAGGAACTCCTGCTGATGGAGATAGTGAAAGCTATGTGCGGTTTGACGGCAGGAAAACTGAGGGCAACGAATTTAGTGATGACCAGGAATTTAGTCGAGCCAAGGGAATTAGCACAGCCAGTGACATTCCTTTCAGCCTTGGCAATTTGACTTACCGCAATGGAATTACTTTTGAAGATTCAACCCCTAAAGGTGATTTTCCTCTCGATATCACGCTGTCTCTCACTAATCCTGTACCTAACACGCAGACTTTTAATTTCTCATTTAACTTGACTGCTACAGAAAATACAGGCGATCCTGTTAAAGATGCAGATATTCTTCGCTTTTCTGATTCTGGCATTTCTCAAGAGATAATTAAGTTCCCAGGTTCAACCGGAGTTTCAGGATATAGACTTGAGTTAGTAGGATTTTCGGCAGATGATGGCCAAACAACACTAGGGCGTTTTGACACCCCAGAACAACGTTTGTCTGATGCTCTATTGATTGGTAAAATTAAACCCGTATCTATTCTGGAAGAAGCAGCGGAAGGACCGATTGAGGCAATAAAAGAGCTACCAGGGAATATAAAAAATAAGATAGGACAGACTGTTAATGATTTTAATGGCAGAGTAGCGACTTTTAGTAAAGGCTTGTTGGATGGTTTATCTGTTAATGTGTCTGGCGTTCTTTTTCCCCCGCCACGAGTTGCCCAAAACTTAAAAGCCTCAGCCGAGCAAAATTCAAATTTTCAGATTACTGAAGCAGTCATGGCTCAATATCCCGGAGGGCTTCTAGGAACTGAAAGTAACGATAACATAATCGGTTCACCTGCGACAGATGTAGTATTAGCTGCGGAGGGTGCTGACACTCTTGAAGGTGCTGGTGAGGGCGATTATTTGCTGGGAGGAAAAGGTGACGATCGCATTTTAGGAGAGGATGCTAACGACATTCTAGGGGGCAATAAAGGTAATGATTTCGTATCCGGAGGTGTTGCTGATGATTTAGTGAGGGGAGGAAAAGGGAACGATCAAATCTTTGGCGATGATGGAGAAGATATCTTAATCGGTGAAAGAGGAACGGATCGCCTGACTGGTGGAGGTGGAAGCGATATTTTTATCCTGAGAACAGATACAGGTACAGAAGAAACGAATCCTGCTACTACTGATTGGTTAATTGACTTCAATGCTAGCGAGGGCGATATAATTGGCATCAATGGAGGCGTACCCATAGACATTCTCAGCTTCACTCCTAGTGATGTGAATCAAGATGACACTCCAGACACCATTATCCAATACACAGAAACCAGTCAAGTTTTTGGTGTGTATACAAATATCTTTGGTGTCGTCATTAACACGCCGCCAGATATTGTGAAAAGTTCCTCGTTCAGTATACCCTTGAACGACCCAATCACCCAGATAGGAATGCTGTAGGAAATTCGCCGAATTGTTGCGTCACAGCAATATTAAGAAGTGCGCTCGCCCTTATCCCATCCTCATTAACCCACCTTCATCTGCGGTTGCTAAAAAGTGCGCTCGCCCTTACGACAAAAAGTGCGATCGCCCCTCTTTTCTGCTGGATTTACTGTCTTGAACCATTAACCAAAGACAAGCCGCACTTGATGTGACACATTCAATACCAGTCTGCGATCGCAAGTCCAAAAACTCTCGAAAACTCCTTAACATTGTGGGTAACGAGGGTTGCTTGAAGCGAAGCGGCTGTCCCTGCAATCAAAACATCAATTGGGCCGATCGGAGTACCTTGTTCCTCCAATTGAGCGCGGATTGTGGCAGCAGCAAGAGCAGAATCGCGATCGAAAGGAACAAGGTTAACTCGGCTCAAAAGTTGCTGAAGTTGTTGGGTACGTTTTGCAGGCGAAGTAGATTTAGCAATACCCACTTGCAACTCAAACAGGACAATCGCGGAAATGCCAATTTCTTGAGGAGATACATTGGCAAGGTTTTGGGCAACTTGTCCTTGTCCTTTGAAATAGTAAATTAATGTATTTGTATCCAAAATGTACATCTAGAAGCTCTCCCGCAAGATGTCTTCCCCCGACTCGGCACGAATCTCTTCCAGAGTAGGAAAGTCTTCTGCCCATGTTCCAGCTAGGGAATAAACCAATTCTGTCCAAGGAGTTAAAGAATCTACTGTGTCGGTGGATTGGTTCTCATTTAGGTACTTGGCACGAATAAACTCAGCGAAAGTGAGAATTTCGCTAGCTTGGTTTTCGGGAAGGGTTTTGACGATCGCGTAAATCTGTTCAATGATAGTCATAATCTGGTGATAAATAAACTGTCGTTAAATTTTATTTTAGCAATAGCGATCGGCTTTTTCGTGTCAGTTTTCATCTGGTTCAAAAAAGTGCGATTGCCCTTAATCCCTCCCCGTTCATCTGCCTTCATCTGCGGTTCAAAAAAGAGCGATCGCCCTTAACACAAAAAGTGCGATCGCCCCTTTCAATTCCTAACCAGAAATCACCTCACTCAAAAGATGAGCCTGAGAACCCTCAAGCCGAGGCCCATGAATTTGCACCACCAGAGAAGCCAAATAATTGCCCCAGCGAGCCGCTTGTGTAGAACTCAAACCATTAGTAATTCCAAACAAAACACCGCCAGCAAAAGCATCTCCAGCACCCACAGTATCGATCGCCTTTACCGGAAATCCAGCCACATCAACAATCTGTTTGTTCTCCACCACCATGCAGCCTTTATCCCCATTAGTGATAAAAGCCAAATCCGAAATCTCGCTCATTTTCCGAGCGCACTCTTCCAGGGATTCCTCCTTAAAAAAGCTCCGAACTTCATCAGCATTGCAAAAAATTACATCGCAATATTCCGAAACCACCTTGTGAAAATCATCAGCAAATCGATCGACTAAAAAGCCATCCGAAAAAGTAAAAGCCACCTTCACGCCCAGACGCTTAGACTTTTCCATCGTCTCAATGCTAGCCTTTCTAGGGTCTGGAGCATCCCACAGATAGCCCTCAACATAACTGTACTTGCAGTGAGCTAGTCGATCGACATCAATATCAGTCGCAGCCAGAGTAGTAGAAACACCCAAATTAGTACACATCGTGCGTTCCGCATCCGGCGTAGTCAGCACAACACAAGTACCAGTAGGCCCGTTCGACTCAGCAGCAGGATGCACGTTAAAATCAATCCCCGCCGCCAGCAAATCTTGGCGGTAAAATTCGCCGTTAGTATCCTTAGCAACCTTCCCCGAATAATACGCTTTACCGCCGCTCTGAGCCAAACCAATCATCGTATTTGCCGCCGAACCCCCCGATCGCATTTGTAGGGAATTGTGCTCTAAATCGTGCAAAATCCCCCCCTGGGTTTCCGAATTCATCAGCGTCATCCCGCCGCGATTCAGGCCGTGGCCGAGTACAAATTCATCTTCTACCAATGCTAGGATGTCTACCAGGGCATTGCCTACGCCAAACACATCCACCGAACGGGAATCTTGATTGTTTTCTGTCATCAGTAATTTTTGGTTTACACTAATTATCAACTTTATAATAAATCGACTTCAACTCAACATCTATTTTCTTTAAATTATCTTTATCTCAATCCCCAAGCCCAAATCGAGCTAATCCAAAATTCAAAATCTAAAATCCCAAATCTAAAATCTAAAATCGATATGACTGATACTTGTCTCCCACCTCTGATTCAGCAAATGTTGCAGCCCGGGTTTTACCCGCACGGGGTGACAGAACCAGTGCAGCTAATTCAGACTCATGCTTCCTTTGTTTTGCTGACAGGAGATTATACTTACAAACTCAAGAAACCAGTCAATTTTGGCTTTTTGGACTATTCAAGTTTGGAGAAACGGCAGCATTTTTGCAACGAAGAATTGCTGCTGAACCGACGCACTGCTCCGGAAATTTATCTAGAAGTTTTGCCAATTATTCAAATTGGGGATTCGTTTCAATTGGGCAGCAACTTACCTGCCATAAATTATACTACAGAAAATGCGGTAGAATCTGTGCTAAAAATGCGGGAGTTTCCTCAAGATACGCTGTTGCTTAGTTTGTTGGAACGCGGACTGTTAACAGAGCAACTTATGGCAGACTTAGGGCGGGAAGTTGCCAAGTTTCACAGCACGGCAATTAGTAATAGCTATATTCGGACATTTGGCGAAGTCATTCAGATTCGGACTGCAATAGACAACAATTACCTGATTTCCCAAAAATATATCGGCGGGCCGCAGAGTCAGACACAATATGAGGAAACTAAAAATTATACTAATGCGTTTTTTGCGAACAACCCAAAGTTATTTAACCGACGGATTGCCAATAATAAAATTCGCGAGTGCCACGGAGATTTGCACTTGAGGAATATAGCATTCTGGCAAGATAAAATCTTATTGTTCGACTGCATTGAATTTAACGAGCAGTTTCGCTTTGTTGACGTGATGTACGATGTCGCTTTTACAGTAATGGATTTGGAATCGCGCGGGCGCAGAGACTTGGGCAATGCTTTTCTCAATACTTACATCGAACAAACAGGGGATTGGGAAGGACTGCCACTGTTGCCTCTGTATTTGAGCCGTCAAGCTTATGTTAGAGCGAAAGTAACTTCGTTAATGTTGGACGATGCCGCTATTTCAACAGCCCAAAAAGCAGAGATTTCACAGACAGCAGCTCATTACTATAAACTGGCTTGGGAATACACACAACCGCACCGGGGAAAGTTAACTTTGATGTCGGGTTTGTCGGGTTCTGGCAAGAGTACAGCAGCTCGATATTTGGCTCGCCGCACTGGGGCAATTCACATTCGCTCCGATGCTGTTCGCAAACATTTAGGCGGAATTCCTTTAAATGAACGGGGGGGGCAAGATTTGTACTCGGATGAAATGACGGCACATACTTATGGTAGATTGTTAGAGTTGGGGATAATTCTGGCTGACCGAGGTTGGGATGTGATTTTAGATGCAAAGTTCGATCGCCAAAACTGGAGAACTGATGCGATTAATCAGGCTCAATCCCACGGCTTCCCCCTGCAAATCATTTACTGCACCGCACCAATTGAAGTATTGCGAGAACGACTGCAACAGCGCAGGGGCGATATTGCCGACGCGACAGCAGAACTATTGAGTTCGCAGCAAGCAGCTTTTGAACCTTTTACAGAATTAGATCAAATTTCTGTAAACATTGTAGATACCGCGCAAGACTTAGAGGTACAATTAAACTTGATTTTTAGGGATTAGTTGCAGATCGATCGCCCTTGGCAATTTGATTGTCTGCTAATATTGTAAATATCTTTCTGTTTTATTACAAAAAAAAGTTGCAGCTCATGCCAAAATTTACCGGAGACTCCAAGGGGTTTAGCCCCGCCCTGATATGGTTTGTGTTGTTTACCGTTGGGTTTCGCTTAGTAAGATGTACGCTGCCCCTGAGTCTAGGCCTTGGTGTCATCGGTGGCGTGGCAGCAGGTTTAATTGTCGCTTGGTGGCACAACGAATTACTACTCAACCCGAATATGGGTTCCAAGGATAAAAACTCGGATGCTATCCTCAATAAAGAAGTAGTGGAAACGGAGGGCAGACAATATAGCAAAACCTCTAGGCGTGAAGCTGCTACATTCTTTGACTGGTTGTCTGGGCCAGAGGATCGTCGCTAGCTTTAGTCATTAGTTAACAGTTAACAGTCACTAATGCCCTTCGGCCCAATACCCAATACTTCGGCTACGCGAGCGTACTTCCAATGCCAAATTCCCAATAGAATGTTTGTATTTCTATCGAAACTCTTGCCGCTGTTTATTTATCCTTTGGGGTTGAGTTGCCTGTTAATGATGGCGGCTTTAATCACACTTTGGAAGCGTCCAAAATGGGCGGCGGCGCCAATTGCTGCGGCTCTAATTATTTTACTGCTCGGAAGTAGCGGTTGGGTTTCAAAATCCTTAGTTCGATCGCTCGAATGGCAAAACTTACCAACCGCCGAACTCCCCCAAGCTGAAGCGATTATCGTCTTGGGCGGCGGTGTCAAAGCAGCTTTACTTCCCCGTCCTTGGGTAGAAGTAGCGGAAGCGGGCGATCGAATAATCTACGGTTCCCGACTTTACAAGCAAGGCAAAGCTTCCCTGCTAATTCTCAGCGGCGGTAGAGTAGATTGGAAAGGCGGCGGGGCTCCCGAATCGGCAGACATGGCAGAAATTGCCCAAACAATGGGTGTACCGGCATCAGCAATTCTGCAAGACCCCGATTCACACAACACTTATCAAAATGCCGTCAACGTGCGGAAAATTTTAGATGCTAAAGCTATAAAAGGGCCGGTTTTGCTAGTGACATCGGCGATGCACATGACTCGATCGCTCTTAATTTTCCAGCGTCAGGGAATAAAAGTTATTGCCGCACCAACAGACTTTCAGATCACACAGCAGGATATCGCAGCATCCCAAAACAATTGGCAAGCAGTCGCCTTGGATTTATTGCCGGATACCTATCAGTTAAACCAGTCAACTAAAGCTTTGAAAGAATACATCGGCTTAATCGTTTATCGGCTGCGGGGATGGCTTTAACAGAATTTTAGATTTGGGATTGTGGATGAAAGAATTTAAGTAGTCTCAACCGTGAAGTCACTTCCAAAATCCAAAATAGATTCAGTGTGTTAGCTTAAAGTCATTACAGCCAATATTAGCCACAGTCGCCCCCAAACAATCATGCTGCCCCACGAGTTGCAAAACATTGCCCCAGAACCGACTCCCGCGGCCGAAATTTTTCAGAGACACCAAATTGTCCGCGAGTTTTACGATGAAATTAAGTACCGTCAAGAACTAGAACTTCACTGCCAGTGGTATTACGCTACAGCCAAGCAGCATCAGCAGGAATTGCAGAAAATGCAGGGAGATTTGAATATCTTCGGTTGGTTTAACCGGGGACGGTCGAAAAATTAAGGTTTAAATAAAAAAGATGGTTTGTAGTAAGGACTTTAGTCCCGCCGATCGACTAAAAGCCACAAAAAAACCTCAAGTCCTCACTACAAACTGTACAACAGTTATATGACTCCCGCCCAAAAACGGATACTTGCGAAGCACAGGAGTCGCGATCAGCGCAAAATTTTAGACCTTAGTTCAAGCTTCCAGATTCATCGGTGGAGTAAATCTAAAATCTAAAATCTAAAATCTAAAATCTAGAATCGACGGACGGGATTTGATATTGTCTTTGGGCTCCGGCTTCTACTTTGGAGACAGCTAGACTTCCGAAGATATCAATTCGACCTCATCCTCTTTCAGGTGAGCTCGAAATTTTTTGTCAAATTGTACTAGAACCGGCCAATTAGCACTGACAGGTCGGCCGTGCCATTCGTGAACGATCGCCACGACTTCTCCTTCCATACCCTTAATATCAAATGGTTGACTGCGATTTTGAGGGTGGTGGTAGACAACAACAGAGTTTTTAATGCAAACGCGATCGCCAACTTTCATAGACTTATATTTAGTGTTCTCTCTTCAAAACTCTGCAAAGCTTACGGGTGCTTAACACTTGTACGCTTTGCCGACAGTTTTCTTATCTTCCCACAAGTAGAGCGAAAACTTAAACAAAGTTGGCGCTTCCCTGTCGGTGCTTCGATCCCCAGCCGCGATCCACGTCAGCCGAAATGTTGATCCATTCTCGGTTGAACCGGCAGGCCCGATCGAGATTTAAACTGCGATCGGGCGGATTCTCAAGGGCGGGAATTGATTTCCTTGGCTAATCGAGAAACGATTAACTTAACTGATTTAACCAACACTCAACATCAACAGCCAAGGTTTGACCCAACTCCAGCAACTGCCGGATCGAAGACAACTCCCAGCCACCGCCTGAACGCGCAATCTCCAAGGCAACGGCAGCCCCCGCAGTTTCGTCCGCCGAGGCATCTTGCCGTTGCAGCCAGCCCAAACACAGAGGCACAATTTGACTGTACAGAGAATCGAAATACAGTTCCTGCGATTTGTCCAAACACAAACCCAGACTCAGCCGATCGCCCACCGCAATCAAACGCTCGATCGTGCGGATATCAGCTTCCAACTTGACAGGCGAGCGCTCATCCACGCCCGCTCCTGCTTGCAGCAGCGCGTCTAGCGATCGCCAAACCAGCTTTTCCAAAATTTCCTTGACTTCGGGAACGTTCAACCGACAGCGGAGATGGCCGCTTTCAGTGGCAATCGCCTCAATTTCGGCCAGCAGCGGTTCCACATCCTCCGTTTCCTGTTCCAGGGCCTTGGCCACCGTCAAACAGCGGTGTCCCAAAGCCACCTCCGCCGCCACCTGCAACTCTACGGGCACCTGCAACTCGTCGCGGTGGAACGCCATCATCACCCCGTAATTTTCCCGGTAAACCTGAGTGTAAAGCTGATCTAACCGAGTCAAATTTTCCTGACTCAGCAACTGCACGATCCGGTGGCGTTCCTCAGCGAATAAATCCCGCAAGCTAAAGGACTGATCCCCAAACAAGCGCACCATTTCCAGAATCGCGTGGGCCGCCGAAGCTTCTTGCATAACTCCAAACAACCGCTCTTTGAGCATAGTGTAAGACCGGCGGCTCCCAAAAGGCTGAATGCAGCAGTGGAAGTCCCAGCCGCCGAGGTGCAACGCAGCAAACACAAAAACCTCTGTTTCCCGCGTAATTTCCGAGGTTAACTGCAATTGACCCACAGCCAGAGTCATCGATCCCATGCGCTGAATTTGGAAATCTTCCTGCTCGGCTTGATAGCAGTAAAGTCGCTCTTCGCGGGAAAATTTGGCAAACAGAGAACTGATTGCGTAGTGGGCGGCCACTTGTCTGAGACTAATTTGGGCTGTCACCACCAGTTGGCGGTAAACTTCTGCCCCTGTTTTAAAACAGTCAACGTTGCTGGGTACGAGGGCGAGTTGAGCGACAAAATCCTTTTCTAGCTGGATACCGGTAACTTCCCCCGCCAATTCCAGCGCCCGGGCCGCGTAGCGCAGAATTTGCACGCCTTCTGGCCGCGAGATTTCTTCAAAAAACCAGCCGCAGCTAGTGAACATTAACAGGGCGTGGCGCTGCATTTCCAGCAGCCGCAGGGCGTCCACCTGTTCAGAGGCATCGAGTTCGCGCACTTGATGGCGTTTGAGAAAACTGTCAACATTAGTGGCCGATCGATCCCGGATGACCTCAATATATTCATCTCTGGCTTTCCAGGGATCGCTCAACAGCTTGCGCCCCGCTTCTTCGTAAATCGGAATCAGTCGATCGCGCAGCCAATTCAGAGTATCCCGCAGAGGGCGCCGCCATTTGAGGTGCCATCCGCCGCCACCACCGCAGCCGCAATCATCTTGCCAGCGATCGACCCCGTGAGAGCAACTCCAGGCCGTCACGGGTTTGAGTTCAACTTCCCAAGCGCTCGGATTTTGACTTAAATAATGAGCAAAATTCGTCACCGTCCAGCCTCGGCGGGGAAACTCTTCTGTGAAGGCGTAGGCTAGGCATTTTTCGGTACTGTTTTTGTGGTGGCCGAAAGTTTCGCCGTCCGTCGCCACGCAGATTAATTGAGCCGGTCGGTGGTCTCCCCGTACTGCTTGACCCAAGCGCCCGGCCAAGTGGTGGCTGCTGCTGAGAACGTCATTGAATCCCATATCCCGCGAGATCGGGCCATCGTAGAAAAAGATATCAATGTAAGGAGTGTTGGCAGGTGGGGCTTCGGAATTTTGGGAGTGCTGGCGGCCAAAATAGTGAGTGCTCAGCGGCGAGAGTTGGTGGTCAGCCATCAACCGCATTTCCGGCTTCAAATAGCAGCGGTACGGGCGAGTCGGATCGATTTGACCCCCGCCGACTTCGTGCCATTCGGAATTTTCCGCTGGTTGCCCTTCGTGGTTTTGCCCGATTAGCGGGCGGCAGCGTTCGGCTTGGGAGGGGGCTAAGACAATGAAGCGGATGCCTTCAGCGACTAAAACTTCGAGGGTGGCGTAGTCTACGGCGGTTTCGGCAAGCCACATTCCTTCGGGATCGCGATCGAACCGGGAGCGAAAATCTGCGATCCCCCAGCGAATTTGGGTGTATTTGTCTCGCTCGTTAGCGAGGGGCATGATGATGTGATTGTATACTTGGGCGATCGCGTTGCCGTGACCGTTGAGCCGCTGACAGCTTTTGCGATCGGCTTCCAGAATCCGCTGGTAGACTTCCGGGTCATAGCGTTCCAGCCAGCTCATCAGGGTAGGGCCGATGTTAAAGCTCATATACTCGTAGTTGTTGACTATCCCCGTGACTTCGCCGCGATCGTTGAGTATGCGGGCAAAGGCGTTCGGGCGATAGCACTCGATGTCAATGCGTTCGTTCCAGTCGTGGGCGGGAGAGGCGCTGGCCTGGCGTTCTATCGCGTCCAGATAAGGGTTTTCCCGGGGCGGCTGGTAAAAGTGACCGTGAACCGTCACGCATACCCCAGTTGCAGCAGCCACGCTGGTTTGGGTTGCAGCCGTTACGGTTGGCGAAGACAAAGGCAGCACATCGGATTGAGTAGTAGAAATCGAAACCATGCGATCGAATCCTCAAGTAGTTAAAGACAATAAAATCAGCCTAATTAGAAACTGAAACCTTACGCAGCAAGAGTTACAGCTAGGCATCTGTTAGGGCTAAATTTGGCTGACAAGTTTTGATACATTTGTAGTATTGCGAGCAAAGCATTCGTTCCAAGATACCAACCGTCGATCCCTGGTTTTTTTGCCAATGCTTTGCTGTTGAAAGAGTTAAAAAATGTAGCTTTTGCTGCTTTTTGGCACTTGCGATCCATTTCGGGTTAGTGCTTGCAGCCCTGCTCATTGAGAGTTTCATTTACCTTGCTGGATTGTAAAGTCTTATTCATTAAATAGCAACTTTTCGCCGGAAAGATTTAATTTTTGGCAATAAATCTTGGCGGTTGTGGATATCGGTTTAATGCCCGATGGATTTATAGAATAAGAGTATTGCCCGAGTTTCGCATCATACTTTAGGTGCTTTTTACCTAAGTTCTGGAGAAGTTAGGCCGGTTGGGTTAGGGCGGGGCAGATTGGCTGCAAATGTACTTTCCAGAAGACTTGTAACACTGGTGCGGAGTCAAAAGGCAACAAAAAAGCAAAAGGGTAAGTGTTATGTTTTAACTCCTGAGAGGTATGTGGGGGCGGAGGCCTGGGAGGAGGAGGAGGAGGGTTTGGACGAGAAGATGCTGCATTTGACGGCGAAGTTGGAGAGGCCATTTGCCGAGAGTGCCAAGTGAGAGGCGATTATTCGGGAAAATCGGCAGAGGGTGGGTTCTGGCGGATAGTTCGTCAATTGCTGAAGATTATCATGATTTTTTGCGAGAACTTAAGGAACGTATTGTGCAATATCAAGTGCGGGCCGTACTTTTTAGGCAAAGAAGCGCAATAGCGAGAATTAGAGAAAGCTTTAATCGATCGCATCCCCGATTTTTTGCTAGAGTTGAGTGTGGGATTTGTTTTAAATCAATAAATTAATGGAAGCAGAAACCTAATTATGTTAACCTCAAGCAATTTTAAGAAATACCTCGATCAGTTTAATGAACTTATAGCTGAGGGAGAGGCCATGTACAAAGCAATAAAAGTCAGACCCGGAGAATATTATCAACCCAGATATTACGGTGAACCAGTTAGACAAGCGCCTGAAAGATATGTCTTGGATGGAGATTATGATTGGGAAAAGTGGCAGACTAACTACAAGTTACTGCTAGAGCAAGTTATCCCATTAACTAACAGTCAGCGAACCTCATTAATTGAAGTATCCTCGCACTTCGGGAATCTTAAAAGGACTTTAGAGGCTCATCTGGCAAAGTTGAAGGCACTTAAAGAAAATTACGAAAAAGGGTTGCTCATGTCTTCTCAATCTGCTTTAGGCTCCTTTAGCTTGGAAGATGTTAGCAAATTATTAAAACGAGTTCCAGCGGGACTTCGACGTTGGACATGGGAAGAAAAGCCACGCACAAAGGGCGGTACACCTCGGCAATGGTACATAGAAAATGAATATCACGTGCAAAATTTGCTATATTTTTTATTAGCTGCGGTGTTCGCCGATATCAGAGAAGAAGAATATACTAGATCGGTAGGGCAGAAAAAACCAAGAGTAGACCTAGAAATTCCCTCGCTTAAATTGGTTATTGAAATCAAGTTCTGGTATCGCAATGACAAGCCCCAAAAAATTATTGGAGAAATTGCCGAAGATACGTCTTTATACCTAGCTCAAGGCTCCCCCCACGAGCAAATGATTGCTTTTATCTGGGATGACTCTTGCAGGACAGAAGAACACGACTTATTAGATAGTGGACTCAAAAATTTGAAAGGTATTTTTGACGTAGTTATAGTTTCTCGTCCAGGGCGTATGGCAGACTATACATCAGTAATCAATGAACAAGATAATGAATAATTAGCTATTTTGTAAAAGCCTGTTTAAAATTATCGAGGTTAAAATAAGCGTGGTTCTGAACACCCAAAAAGAGGAATTCAGCTATGCTTATGTCTATGCGGTAACAGCCGCGGCAAGCTACTCATTCCACATAGCCCCGCGTCCCTTAGATGCAGAAGGAGTTGACGTAATTATTACAGGTTTGGGACCATCACAATCAACGCGCCGCCCTCGCCTAGATGTCCAAATAAAATGCACCTCCAGAAAATGACTGGATAATGAAATTATCCGATATCCCCTAGAAGTTAAAAACTATGAAGAATTAAGGCTAGAAAACCCTTTCGTTCCCCGCATTCTGATTATCGTTTTAGTACCCGACAGCCAAGAGGATTGGTTGCGCCAATCTCAACAAGAACTCTCCCTGCGCTATTGTGGCTACTGGGCATCATTGCGCGGGCTACCGCCCACCCAAAATCAAAACACTGTCACTGTTCAAATACCCACACAAAACATTTTCAACACAGACGCTTTAAAAACTCTCATGCAGCGCATTGAATCAGGAGAACTCCTATGATAGTAACAGTCCGCGACCCCGCTATTCTCAAAACCTTAGAACCGCCTCAAGTCGCTGCTTATTTACAAAAACACGGATGGCACGAACAAAGCCGAGACGGTGACAAATCATCCATCTGGGCTCGCAAGAATCAAGCAGGCGAAGACTACGAAGTTTTGTTAGCTCTCAAGCCAGAAATCAGCGGTTTTGCTCTGCGGATGTACGAAGTCATGGAAACCCTAGAAATTGTCGAAAATCGCTCTCAAATTGAAATATTAGCAGACTTGATTACCTCACTCCCCAATATGACCTTACAGGGAATTGTCATGCAAGTTCACACCCCGAACACCGACAAATTAAGTGGCGAAATAACCTTAATAGGCGTCATTGCTGACAAATTGCGGAAAATTCAAACTTCACTCGCAGACAAAGATTATATCCTGGCGATTAAAGCTTATCAAGAACGCTTACCGATTCTCTGTAGCGGTGACTTAATCAAAGACAACAACGCCTTCATCCTCAAAAATCCCCACAACTTAACTCTCGATGAATTGTCGTAAGACTAACAGATTTTGTCGAAACCTATATTAAACACCTTCCAAACAGATATCAAGTTCTCTAGCAAAGGCCTCTGGCGCATCCAGCATCAGCCAGTGTCCAGTATCGGGAATCGTAGTTGTCGTCAGTGTGGGACGGAGGATGTGGAGGCTGAAGGGAAAAGTGTTTGAGGGAGCAATAATGGCGTGGGCTCGCGTTCCAGGGGCTGCTAGGTAGCGATCGAGAGCATCCACTGCTTCAAAGGCAAACATCCCGCGAGACATTCCAGACAGACAATCCTGTGGAGTCGCCGCCAAGCAAGCGAGTATCCGATCGCGCGTATGGGCCCTGCTTCCTGTCAGTGCCTCATTGAAGCTGGTTTCCACAGCAGCCCGCCAATCCTCCGTCTCCAGAGCCCTCTGGTAGGGGACGATCCGTGCCTCGTGCACCTCTGCAGGCACCTTGGTAAAGTCTCCAGGTGGGTCTGCCAGGATCAACTGCGCGATGCGGTGCGGTGCGCTGGCTGCTGTGGCGAGGGCAATACAAGCACCGAAACTGTGTCCAACGATCGCCACTCGATCGAGTCCCAGCCCATCCAGTACCGCCAAAACATCCGCTGCACAGGAGGCGGGCGCATAGTTGCCGTCCTCCGGCGGTGCGGAATCACCGTGTCCCCGCATATCAAGGGCGATCGCGCGTCGGGTACGGGCGACATGGGCAAGCTGCGCCTCCCAGATGCTCGCGGAAACCGTCATACCGTGCACGAACACCACCGGCAGCGCCTCGGATTCCGCAGCGGTGACAGGGGGGCTGGCTTCGATGATGTGAATAGTGCCGATCGGTCCTTTGATATTTGTCGATCGCATAAAATCTTCTCCTAATTGTGAATTTCCTCTTTTCAGACAACCAATTTTACCTGCGTTACTCCTTGGCGCAATTCATACTGTCCTTTTACCCAAAATTGTTTAATTTTTTCACCCAAAAACGGAGCCGTTTGCATCATCAATAAACGCAACAATCCATTTTTTCGCAGTTGTTCGCCTTTCCACGCTTCTTGTGCTTGAAGTTGTTGGGCGCGAATAATTTCTGGTTCGCGTTCTGCCTGAATCCGCGATAATCCTAAGTCAATATCCTCGTAATTAGCCCCTGCTTTCAATAAAGGTACAAGGTGATTGGCGGCAACAATTACATCGCGGAACGCCATGTTAATTCCTTGAGCGCGAACCGGAGACATGGGATGTGCAGAATCCCCCAAAAGTATGGTTCCTGGTCGATGCCAGCGCGGACAGCGACCAACCACAACAGATAATCGCATCGGAGATTCGATCGTATCGGCACAGTTGCGGAAATGTTCTGCCATCCACGCAGGCGATCGCGATGCGAAAGTTTCTGCCCAGTCTGTGTGTTTCCGATCCGTTTTGTCATCTGCCGATAGCACCCAAGCCAGATGAAGTTTTCCTGATTCTGCCCCATGAAAGACACTAAATCCGCTACCGCCATTCAGGATGGAATAAAATACATTATCCGCCACAAACCGACGATGAGCGGCCAGTTTAAACCACAGAACATCTATACTATTCTGCTGTTTTACTAACTCTAATTCTGCACGTTGTCGCACAACCGAGTTTCTACCATCTGTACCAATCACAAGTGCAGCAGGAATCTCTCGCCCATCTCCTAGCTTTACACCCGCAATGCGATCGTTGCTGTACAGTAAATCTTTTACGGGAACACCTGGGATAAATTCAAACTCTGGATGCAACTGAGCTTCTGAAATTAGTGTTTCTAGCAAAGGCGGTTGCGATACCAGCGTACAAGGTCGATTTGACCCCATTGGCTCATCAACTCGAAATAGTTGCCGATCGCCCACAATGAACTCCCAGGCATCAATTTGTCGGTGTGGAACACCTTCGAGCATTGTGGATAAGCCCATTTGGGCGATCGCATCCAATCCGCTGGGCATCAACCCTTCACCGCGAAACACTCGGTAGGCATCTTTTGCCGCCTCAACCAAGGTTACAGCAATACCTCGTTTCACTAGCATTAAGGCAAGTGCCGCACCAGTTGGTCCCGAGCCCACAATTACAACTTGCATCATTGCCATTCCCCATTGCTTTTTGCGGATATTGAGATGTGAAGAAAGGTGGTAAAAGGAGGCGAAATTTCCTATTCCCAGCTATTTCTGGAGTCCCTGTTGAAAAGTCTTAACTGCATCAACATGATTCACCATATTGATGCAGCGCAACAACAAATCCAAATCGAGCCCTTTCACCTCCTCACTACTAGAAACCTTTTCATAATAAAGTGTATTGCCCTCTCCCCGCAGGTGATAAACCTCTAACAATCCATCTTCCCAGAACCACACTTCCTTTATCTTCAGCCGCTTGTATGCCTCCAGTTGGTTGATGCCACCACTGGAAAACACGACCTCGATCGCCAAATCTGGTAGCCTGCGACCAGGAGCAAGTTTTTGACACTCCCCTGCCTAAAGGCGAGGGGATTCTTAATTCAGCGACCGACCTTAAAGCGTCCTGTCCTTGCGGCAATACTCAAACCTTTTAACCGTAGAAAGCTACCAATTAACGAGCTTGACTCAGAATCACCCCAGCGGGTCTATCTCCAAAAGCGTACTAGGATATTTACCTAGAGTTCGGGTATGCCCTACCCTACTTAACGATCCAAAAAGGAATAGTTTGTTTTTGCTGGTTGGGAACCTACATTTTCGGTTCTTAGCTGTTTAAAGAGTTTTCGCCGCTCTGCGTCCCCCAATTTATGCCTGAAAGTGTGTCTTATGTCCCGTTTCACGATGGCAAAGGAGTTTAACCTTGACTATTGCACTATACCACCTTATCCATCCTATCCGGGCTTTTTGAAAAGTTTTTCTGAACTAAAGCCGTCCTAGAAGGACGGGGTTTTAAACCCAGTTTTCCGATAAGATTCATCCGCCTCTCGCTTGACTTTTCGCGTTTCACTTTCCAGAGTCATCGAGCCAGTGGGAGTAAAGTCAAACCCCGCCATCAGCAGGTACAGTTCCACCAATGCACCAATTCTTGCTTTAACGATTTCGTGGGGTTCTCCAGGCATTCGTCGTATCTTCAGAATTCCATCCAGGAAAGAAAGTCGATATCCTGGACGGTCTAACAATTGCTCAACTGCTTTGAACTCTCTCCAAGTGAGTCCCTCAAACAGAAGGGGTGATTCTTTTCTGGGTGGTGCGATGATTGCTGCCGTCCTTTGATTCTCCAGTCTATTTCC
Organism: Microcoleus sp. LAD1_D3; assembly: GCF_036702135.1. Lineage (NCBI taxonomy): Bacteria > Bacillati > Cyanobacteriota > Cyanophyceae > Oscillatoriales > Microcoleaceae > Microcoleus > Microcoleus sp. LAD1_D3. The sequence goes on from NZ_JAUBSB010000072.1 coordinate 21,239, forward strand.
AGATGAGAAACGATCGGGTTTGGAGGGCGATTTGTTTATTATAACTTTAAGTAGCTTTCTCCACTGTAAATCCGATTTCTTGCCCGTAGGATAGTTCCAGCGTGTGACCGTCCGGGTCTCGCAAAAAAGCCCAGTAGCCGATCGGATATCCATCATCTTTTGGTTCCTCAAGCAATAGGCCTTCTTGACGTGCTTTGTCGCAGAGATCGTCCATATATTCGCGGCTTTTGCAGCCAACTCCGAGGTGTGCCCAGGGAGACAGAACGGGATGTACGGAGTCTGTTTGAATTAGCACAATTACAAAAGGGCGAGTGCGGTCAGAAAGCCAGACCACAGCAACACCAGTTTCTGCATCAATGCGGCGGTGAACGACCTGCATTCCAGCATACTTAGAGTAGAATTCGATAGTGCGATCGACATCAGAAACGGGCAGTGCGATGTGTGTGAGACCGATATCACTCATGGGTTATGTTGCTCCAGTCATATTAGGCTTAACATCAATAATTGCCACTTCCAATCTCATAAATTTAATGAGACGATCGCCACTTATACCAATTTTTTATGAGGCCCCGTAGAATCCGATCACCCTGGCGCCCCCCGCGTCCGGGGGGGAAAAGAGTCCGATCTTTCGTCCCCCGACTATCAGGGAGATGCGAGGGGGATCGAGATATGTGCAACTTCACATTAAATTGGTATAACCGCTCGTAACTGTCCATCGTTTTGCTGCCTAGTATTTGTAAGCAGCAAAACCTGAGCGGAACCAAGACGATTTACCTCTCAAGGTAGATGTCGGTTAATCCTGTCTTTGAGATACTATATCTGAAATGTAACTATTTATACTAATGTCGCATCTTTTGTTGGTAGACGACGAAGCCCCACTTTGTGAAAGCCTTGCTTACTCACTGAGAAAGGAAGGCTATGAGGTCACTACAGCACCAGATGGACACAGCGCGATCAAACAATTCCACAAGCAAGTACCCGATATCATTCTGCTCGATCTGATGATGCCAGAAGTTGATGGGATGGAAGTGTGTTGGCGTATCCGGGCTTTTTCTAATGTGCCTATACTGATGCTAACGGCTAAAGACCAAGATATGGATAAAGTGTTGGGCTTAGAGGCAGGGGCAGATGATTATGTGACCAAACCCTTCAATACGCAGGAATTGCTCGCACGGATTAAAGCTTTGCTGCGCCGCCATCATGCGGAATCTACTTAAAAGCGATTAAGGCATCCTTCAAGGGTTTGATAGCTCGGTTGGCTCAATCCATGACCAATGGCGCTAGGTTAGGATCACTTGCAACGGATACACCATTTATCCCAGCCATGTTTGAGCCGATGAAACTTTTTGCCCAAGACTCCTTTACGAGCAGATGGTTAGCATCTCTTCGGTGGAATTCAATCCACACGAAGCTCTTGGCTACCTACCTGCTCCTGATCGTCTTAGGAACCTCGCTTATGTCTGGTTACATCCTATGGACGTTTTATGCCTTTTTCATGCAGTCTCGTCAGACTGATTTAGAAAACTGGGCAACAGCACTAAGCGAGAGCGTTGCAGATGCCCTCGAAGAAAAAGATACGCAACGGGTGCAGATCATTGTTCGGCGCTATGGGGCACCCGCCAATATCGCACTCCGTGTCTTTGATGCCCAAGGTTCGCTGCTAGCCACCTCTAACCCTCAAACAGATCGACAAATCACCAATTGGCTGCTGATACCTGGCATTTCAGAAGCACTACACGGTCATTCGGTGCAGGGCATTGCTAAAGGAGTTTTATCAACGGAGGATCGCCTCTATATTGCCAAACCGATGACTCGCAACGGTCAGCGGTTGGGGATATTACGCATCTCGATTACTTTAGAACAGTTTCAGAAACAGTTTGTAAGGGTGATCTGGACAATTTTAGCCGCCCTTGGCATTACCATTTTTCTCTGTACCTTGGTCAGCGATCGATTAGCCCGGAGTCTCTCTAAACCCATTGAGGTGATGCGAAACTTTGCGATTCGCGTGGGTAGAGGACAGTTTGATGACAAACTCCTGATTCGTCAAAGCAATGAACTAGACCAACTCGCAACGGAACTGAATCGTATGAGTGAACGGTTGAAATCATTGGACAACGAACGCAGAGCCTTCCTAGCGAATGTTTCCCATGAACTGCGGACCCCTGTGAGTAATGTTCAGGTCACCATTGATGCGCTGGAGCGTGGCGCTGTGGATGAGCTGGAGTTGCGCGATCGCTTCTTTCAAACCATCAAAGAGGAGACGAAGCGGCTTTCGGGCTTGATTCACGATTTGCTTGATTTAGGACGCTTAGAAGCGGGTGTCACGCTATTAGAAATCCAAGCCATTGCCTTAGAAAGTGTAATCAGCCGTGCGATTAGAGCAATGGAAGTTCGTATGCAGGCTAAAAACGTGACTGTAGAAGTTGATGTTGCTGACCTTCGGATTATGGGCGATTCGGAACGCTTATTACAGGCTTTTTTGAATCTCTTAGACAATGCGATTAAGTACTCTACCCCCAATGCTCGTATTTTCATTGCTGCCTCTCGCAACAAGCAACAGGCTCTGATTTCAATTCGAGACCAGGGAAGCGGCATTCCTGAAACCGATTTACCTCGCATTTTTGAACAGTTTTACACCACGAGCCGCTCTAGTAAGAATGGGGTTGGTCTGGGTCTAGCGATTGCCAGACGCATTATTGAAGCGCATGGAGGCAGTATTACAGCCAGTAGTAAACCCGGTCAAGGGGCTGTATTCACCCTTTCTCTACCCTTAGAATCATAAGTAGTTGATCCCGTTGTCTGGTTCCGTGTCACTTCTTCCACCTGACTCACAGCAGTATTAGTCAAATGGATAGGAAAACCCGACTCTGCCAAATCAGACAATCTAGATTTAATTATCTTTTTATTTAAAGAAAAATGTTGTGCTAATTCTTTGTCAGGACATTTGCATTTTTTATAATTATTTAGTAGTCTCTAATACCAATACTTCGGACAGTTTTTCTATCCCGCATTCCGCAGATATTTAAGCAGAGGTAAAGCAAGATAGATTCGGCAACAATAAACTCCCAAACGATTGCC
>NZ_JAUBSB010000073.1:0-24117 GCF_036702135.1 Microcoleus sp. LAD1_D3
ACTTGCCCCCCGAATTTATCCGTGGGGTCAATGCTTCAATTCTTTAATCTAAAATCTAAAATCTAAAATCGATTGACGGGAAAGTTTAGAGTTTTGAGTGCGCCAGTTGACAGTTCAAAAATTACAGCGCCACAAAAGCAGCGTTCTGCACAAGCCCAGAACAATTAAAAAATGTAGAATTGCAGCCCGCGCTTGATACTATGTATTCTGGCAGCTAAAACCCACAACTTCAAATCGACATGAGCCAGCATTCAGACCGCATTGCCCCTCACGGCGGCATCCTGGTCAACCGCATTGCCACACTAGACCAAAGACAAGAATTTTTCGACAAAGCAGAAGTCTTGCCGCGAGTCCAGCTTTCGGATCGATCGATCTCCGACCTGCAAATGATCGCCATCGGCGCCCTGAGTCCCCTCAAAGGGTTCATGAACGAAGCTGATTATCGATCGGTGGTTAAACAAATGCGCCTCTCCAACGGTCTTCCCTGGTCGGTTCCCATCACCCTCTCGGTAACAGAAGAAGTCGCCGCCCCCCTGAAAGCAGGAACTTTAGTGCGCCTCGACACCCCGGCGGGCGAATTTGTCGGACTCTTGGAGCTCGCAGAAAAATACCACTATAGCAAAGAAGAAGAAGCCCTTAACGTCTACCGCACCGACGATCTCAAACATCCCGGTGTCCAAGTAGTAGACAAATCCGGGCCCGTTAACCTCGCAGGCGACATTTGGCTGCTGGAACGCGGACTAGACCCCCGTTTTCCCCAATACCAAATTGACCCGGCGAAATCGAGAATGCTGTTCACAGAAAAAGGATGGAAAACCATAGTCGGTTTCCAAACCAGAAACCCCATCCACCGGGCACACGAATACATCCAAAAATGCGCCTTAGAAACAGTAGACGGCTTGTTTCTGCACCCGCTAGTCGGGACGACTAAGGATGACGACATCGCCGCTGATGTGCGGATGCGCTGCTACGAAATTCTGCTAGAAAAATACTATCCAAAAGATCGCGTAATTTTGGCAATTAATCCGGCGGCGATGCGCTACGCCGGGCCGCGAGAAGCAATTTTTCATGCTTTAATCCGCAAAAACTACGGCTGCACTCACTTTATCGTGGGGCGCGATCACGCTGGAGTTGGCGATTATTACGGCACTTACGATGCCCAACATATTTTTGATGAATTTGAGCCTGCCGAATTGGGAATTGTGCCGATGAAATTTGAGCACGCTTTCTATTGTACACTGACGGAACAAATGGCTACAACTAAAACAAGCCCAAGCACTCCCGAACAACGAGTGCATTTGTCGGGAACCAAAGTTCGGGAAATGCTGCGCGCTGGAAAATTGCCGCCGCCGCAGTTTTCTCGGCCGGAAGTCGCTGCAGAATTAGCCAAGGCAATGAATATTTTCAGTTACGAGATTTAAGTTTGGAAGCTTGGTGTTGGCGGCATTCTGAATTCTTTTGAATTTTAACTTTTGAGTTTTAAATTTTAAAGTTTAAACTGAAAACTCAAAAGTTAAAACTTAAAAATTATCTTAATACTAAACACTCACAACGTAATTAAATCCCCTAAAATTATTGAGGGGAATTTAACTAAAAATTCAAAACTGAAAATTTAAAGCTATTTAAAAATGGGACTCAAGCGGCGGGAATTTTTGCAGCAAGCTGGCCGGGTGCTGGGCGCCATCGGAATCAGCGAGGCCCTGTGGCTGCGGTTGGGCGATCGCTACCTCCAAGCCTTAGGGCAGCCGACAGCCCGCAAATTGGCTTTGTTGGTGGGCGTTGACAAATATCCAGACTCGCCCCTGCACGGCTGCGTCACGGATGTAGAATTGCAGCGGGAACTGCTGATATATCGGTTTGGGTTTGTGCCGTCTGACATTTTGACTTTGACTGACGCTCAAGCTACGAGGGACAATATCGAGACGGCTTTTGTGACTCACTTGAGCGAACAAGCAAAACCCGGTGACGTGGTAGTTTTTCACTTTAGCGGCTGCGGTAGCCGAGTCAGTTTGGGCGAGTCTCCGGGAAGAATGCAAAACAGTTTGGTGCCGGCGGATGATGTTTTGCCGCTGTTAGCAAACCGGGCGGTGAACGATATTTTAGAGGAAACGCTGCTGCTGTTGGTTCGATCGCTCGCGACAGAAAATGCGATCGCCATCCTCGACACCAGCTACCACTATCGGGGTTTCCCCACAAACGGCAACTTTCGCATTCGCTCCCGCCCCCGCCCCACCATCGGGCAGCCAAGCCTCGCAGAATTAACGTTCGCCGAAGGGATCAGATCCCGCACAAATCTCCGTCCGGACGCCGCCGTACTTGCCGCGGGCGCGAATTCCCAACTCGCCGCGGAACAAGAGTGGAACGGATTTACCGCAGGTTTGTTTACCTACGCCCTCACCCAAACTTTGTGGTGGGCAACTCCCGCTAGCAGCTTCAGCGTCAGTTTCAGCCGCGCTGCGGGTAATGTCGAGCAAATGGCGGGGTTATTGCAGCAACCGGAAATTCGCCATCACGATTTAACAGCCACGCCGACGGTGAATTTTTCAAATTTAATGTTGAATTCCCCTGCATCTGACGGCGCTGTGACGGCGGTGGAAGACGGAGGCAAAACTGTGCAGTTGTGGTTGGGCGGGTTGTCGCCCAGGGTTTTGGAGTGCTCCGGGGGTTCTGTGTTTGCTTTAAATTCCTCAGCGGGCGAGCAGCTTTTGCTGCGGGGACGCACGGGCCTTTCTGCTAAAGCCCAAGTTTTAGACAAGCCCTCACGAACAGACGGGCAACTAACAGTCGGCGAACTGGTGAGGGAAGAAATTCGGGTATTGCCGCGAAACATCGGTTTGACAGTAGCTTTGGACTCGGGTTTGGAACGCATCGAGCGGGTGGACGCCACCAGTGCCTTTTCGGCTGTGTCCCAAGTTGCGGCGGTAGGCAGCGAGCAACCCGCTGACTGTCGGTTCGGCAGAGTCCCGGAAACGACTTTAGTCGAAACAATCTCGCCTCACGAGCCTGCTTTGTCTCAAAGCCGTTACGGTTTGTTTTCTTTGGCTCAAATGCTGATTCCCGATACTCAGGGCGACGGGGGAGAAGCAGTTAAGGTGGCGGTGCAGCGCTTGACTCCGCATTTGAAAGCGCTGCAGGCTGGGAAGTTGCTGCGGCTGACAGTCAATGAGGGGTCTTCGCGCCTCAAGGTGCGGGCGGTTCTGGCAACTCTCGCACCGCAAGCGCGGGTCGTGGCACAGCGGGAGCCGGTGCGGGCCGAAAAATCTTACCGCCTGGAACCCTTGAGCGGGGAAAGTGAGAAATCGGCTCAGGGTTGTATAGTAAGTGTGAGCAACACCAGCCGAATCCAGTGCAGATTGTATAACGATAGCGATCGCCCGGTTTACTTTGCGGTGTTTGACAAAGGCAGCGCGGGACGGCTGTCAGTGCTCGGCGCTGAGGGCAAAGACGGTGTGGGGGGGATGTCGCGGCCGATCGCTCCTGGGGAGAATTTGACTGTGCCGGCGGCTGGGGCGATCGGATGGGCGGTATCCTTGCCGCTCGGAGTTGCGGAAACTTTTATTATATTTAGTGAGAACCCGTTCGCTCAAACTCTAGCTGCAATAGAAGCCGAAATGCAGCAAACGAGGGCTGTCCTGCCAATTCGAGTGTTGTTGAATCCTTTAAATGTGGCGCGGGCGGTGCTCGAAGATTTGCACGCCGCTAGCATTCCGGGGGTGCAGAAAGTGGGGATATCGACGGATGATTGGGCTTTGGATGTGAATGTTTGGGCAACTCTGAGTTTTGTTTATCGGGTGGTTTAATTGAAAAATGGGGACTTGGGAATGTTTTCTATAACCTATAATCCGAATCTATCCGAGTAAGAAATCGATATTCACTTCCAAATCAGGAACGGCGAGCGACGCCACTTGTTGACCCCGCCAAAACTTTTGGATTAAACTGTAACCATTAGGAGTTGGCTGGCGGTAAACTTCTAAACATTGTGCCTCTATATCTACGAGCCAGACTTCTTGAATGAGCGATCGAGCGTAAATAAGAACTTTCACATCTCGATCATAATCAACCGTGCTATCGGATACTTCTATCAACAGCAAAACTTCTGACGGTACTGGATGTGCTGTTGAATAGTAATCAGCCCGGGGTTGCAGCAATACTACATCAGGTTGGGGTTCGGTTCGCTCGCTCAACTGGATGGGGTTTTGCACATCCAGAAAAGCCCGGTTTCTGGGAATTTCGCTGAACAGTCCGATGAATCGTCTCACACAGGAAGCATGACGAGTTCCAATTGCTGCCATTTGGATCAGTTCTCCTTCTATCAGTTCTACCCGATCGCCCTCGGAAAGAATACCAGCTTTGCCCATTAAATGATATTCTTCTACGGTCAACAACCTTTTGAGTAATTGCACTGCCATAACCCACCGCGCTGCTAATTATTTTTAAATTGTAGTCGATCTGCCAAGAAAGAAGTCATGTTCAGCGGTCATCGATAATTGGTAACTTGTACTGCCCTTCGACTTACTCCGGCTACGCTCAGCACGAGTCGTTCAGGAACCGCGTACCCGAAGTATTGGGAATGTTAACAGTCAACAGTCAACAGTCAACAGTCAACTGACTGATAAAGCTTTTCTACCATTTGAGCCAAGCGTTTCATAGCAGTTTCAATCTCATCATTTGTCGCCGTCAAACTGATGCGCACACACTCGTGCTTGTGCTGCCAATCTTCCCGCAAACCAGGAAAGAAAGAACTTCCCGGCACTAGAATTACGCCGACTTTCTTCAACTCTTGATACAGTTCCCAATCAGTCATGGGCAAATCTTTCAGCCACAACCACGCAAAAATTGCTCCTTCGCCCCGGTGCAAAAACCACGGCAAATCCTTCGGCATTGCTTGTTCTAGGGTGCTTTCTACGATCGCAAATTTACTTTGATAGTACGGCCGAATTACATTGATGGAAATATCCGCAAGAGCGCCAGAAGCAATGGCCCGAGTTGCGATCGCCTGTCCGTATCTCGGCGAATGAATGCACATATTGGTCTGAAAAAATTCTAATACTTGAATGATTTTTTCATCGCCGATCGCAATTCCGATTCTTTCACCCGGTAATCCGGCTTTCGACAAACTCATACAGTGTACGATATTGCCCCCAAAAATCGGCGTCATTTCGGTAAAATTCAAAGACGGGAAGGGAGGGCCGTAGGCGGAATCAACCAACACCGGCACGTCGAAAGCGGCCGCTAAATCGGCAATTTTCTTAACTTCGTCGTCGGTGAGAACGTTGCCGGTGGGGTTGCAGGGACGGGAAAAAATGACGCAACCGGTGGTTTGGTCGATCGAGAGTTGGCTGAAATCCGGGCGGTATTTGAACCTGTGAGCACCCGCATCAATATCCAGGGTGGGTTTGCAGGCGACTACCGCTTCGGGAATCAAGCTAACGCCGCCGTAACCCGTGTAGTCTGGACTCAACGGTAGGACGATATTTTTAAGGCTACCCCCCCTTGCCCCCCCTTGGTAAGGGGGGGATTGATTGGCCGTTGCTCCCCCTTGGTAAGGGGGGGATAAGGGGGGTGCGGTGTAGCCGCCGAAAGCGTTGGCTGCGTAGAAGTAAATCGACTGACTTCCGGGAGTAATTAGGATATTGCGATCGGTCAAATTCAATCCGTAACGCTGGTTGAAATCCGCCAAAACCGCATTGATAAACGGCTGATAACCTTGACTGGAACCGTAGCGACAAACCACCTCGCCGTATTCCGGGCTCGCCAAAAGTTCCGCAGTGCAGTCGCGCCACAACTGCTCGACTTCCGGCAAAATCACCGGATTTCCGGCGCTCAAATTGATAAACTCCTGCCCGCTGCCGGCTCTGAGAGTTTCAATAATATCTTTCATAATTGCCCGAACTCCCGTGAGCTGGGACATCTGAGCGCCAAATTGAGTAAGGGCAGGGTTCATAGCAAATGCAGCGACAATGATAGAAGTTTACAGTTTACCCATAATAACTCCAGTCGCAGGCGTTAGCGTAGCTTGTCTGGGGCATCGGTTGTCGATCGAGCGTCTGACTAATTCAATAAACTCGATCGCACAGCATTTTGTTTTTTCCCCTGTGCGCCGGAGTATAAGATTGTGGCCCTTTGTGGAGTTCGATCGATCAAACAGTGTTTTTTGCCTAAAAATTAGCGAACGGAACAGCAATCTCTAATTCAAGAGTTGTGGTAAGATTTCACGCCGTCGCGCCCGATGAATTGCCGACACTTGACAACAACCATTGGGAGAATCTAAAATTAGCCGTAGAACCCGATCGCAACAGAATTTTATGGGCTCCTGTTACTGCTATAATTGCAGGTTTAATCCAGCCTCAAGAATCAGATTTGTTGCTAGCTCATTTTCATGATTCGCGGGTTGTTGACAGCGGTGCATTTTATTATCAATCCGACTAAAGCCAAGATAGGTCGTAAGGTCGCCCTTTGAGTGGCGTTACATAACAAAAACGTAAATTCTCACCCAATTAATTGCCGTAAAATTCAACACAACAATGACGCACTTTCCACTTATAGAATACGAGCAACTTACCGATCCTAAAGCCAAAGCAGTGTACGAAGAAATATTGACAGACTTGGGGTTTGGCATCGTCCCCAACCTGTTCAAGTCAATGGCAATCAACCCTGACATATTAGAAGCAAATTGGAAAAAATTCCGGGGAACCATTCTGCAAGGAGACTTACCCCGCACGCTTAAAGAAATGGTCGGCGTCGCTATTTCCCAATCAAATAATAGCGAGTACGCTCTCCAAGTTCACTTGCACGGATTGTCAGCCTTGGGGATGAGCGAAGAACTACTGCGAGCCCTAGTTTCTGACTTTGCCAACTGCCCTTTGCCAAAACGCGATAAAGCCGTAATTACTTTTGGCTTGTTGGCTGCTACAAAACCCCTGGAAATGACAGAATCTGATTACCAAAACCTGCGGGATTTAGGGCTAGATGATTCTGAAATATTTGAGATTATTGCGACAGCAGACTTGTTTAGCTGTGTCAACCGATATACCGATTCCATTGCCCTCGAAATAGATGCTTTGTAATCTATATTTTATACCCCTATTATGGGCGAGCGGCTAGAAGATCTAGATCGAGAAGAACTTCTGTTGACAGCCCGCCGTTTGTTAGCAGAAGCTCAAGCACTTTCCATCCGCATTTCCGCCGTCAACGAAGTTGCCACAGCCATTAACCGCACCCTAGATCTCAACCAGATTTTGCGGGTAGTAGGCAAGCAAGCCAAATGGCTGCTCGACTTTGAACACTGTAGCGTTTGCCTGCACAGCACTAACGCTTGCACGACCTTATTTGGCCCGCATATCCCTGTAGATATTGCAGCCCTCCCAGAGGGCGGCCCTATTCACAAGGCTTTCAAAACACGTCAACCTCAATTAATTCAAGAAGCCGGTGCTACTGCTATTTTGTCCCCCTACGCTTCGCAAATTATCATTCCCTTGGAAAGCGAAGGTAAGGTTTTAGGGACAATTAATTTTGCCACAACCAAGCCGCGAGCTTACACTCTAGAAGACTTGCGGATTGGCTATCTTTTGGCTTTGCAACTATCCTCAGCCATCCGCAATGCTGAACGTTTTAAAGAGATAAATAGGGTGTATTCCGAGCTCGATGCCGAAAAGCACAAATCTGACCAGCTAATGTTGAACCTGCTCCCGGTTGAAATTGCTGAGGAACTGAAAAATAACGGCAAAGTAGAACCACTTTATTATGATTGCGTATCAGTTTTGTTTACTGACTTTCAAGACTTTACTCAGTTATCAGAAAAAATGACGCCGCGAGAGTTAGTTGACGAATTAGACTATTGTTTTTCTTATTTCGATCGCGTGATGGATAAATACTGTATGGAAAAATTGAAAACCATGGGCGACAGCTATATGTGTGCGGCGGGAATTCCTACGCCTCGCCCAACACACGCCTTTGACGCTGTACTTGCTGCCCTAGAAATTCGACAGTTCATGGATTTGCGAAAAATGCAGAAAACTCAACAAAATATTGCTTATTGGGATATCCGCATTGGCATTCATTCAGGCCCGATACTTGCGGGGGTAATTGGCAATAAAAAGTTTTCCTATGATGTCTGGGGAGATACAGTTAATACTGCATCTCGGATGGAATCTTCCGGCGTAACTGGAAATATCAATATCTCTCACGCAACGTTTGATTTAGTGAGAGATATTTTTGAATGCGAATACCGAGGAAAAATTCCTGCTAAAAATAAGGGCGACTTGGATATGTATTTGGTTCGCCATCTTAAATAAATTTGGGAGTGGCTCATTGCTAAGGGAGGATGGCAAGCCCAGCCTTTCTACCATTTTAAATTTTAGATGGGAGATTTTATAATTGGGAAGGACTGATAACTATCCTGGTTGGGATCACCAGGCTACAGTGGCATTTTTTTAACGGGTGTTAGATATACGAATCTAACTCAACTATGAACTCAGAATATATAAGTCGAATTTTTTTTCCAAGTTCGGTCTTGTATCGGATTGTCACCAGGCTATATTAAAATTATCGAGTTGTAGATTTTATTTGTTAATTATTTATGCGTATTTGGCAAGCCGATTTTTACCGCCGCCCTCTCCAAGACGAAACTGGTAAACCACTGTGGGAACTTTTAATTTGCGACTCTGAAGGCAGTTTTCAATTTAGCGCTGTTTGCCGCCAGGGGGCCGCAAATTCTAATTGGGTAGCCTCGCAGTTGCAGCAGCAAGCTCAAACCCAAAATTTGCCCGATTTGATTCAAGTATTTAGACCTCAGTCTCTGGGCTTAATCGAAGCTGCGGGCAAAGTTTTGGGTGTCAAGGTAGAAGCCACTCGGCGCACTGCGGCTCTGAAATTGGTGGTGCAACACCGCGCAAAAGAATATTCGAGTATGCCTAATTATACAGGTGAAACTTACAGTGCGATCGCCCTAGACTCGCCGCCGCCCGTACCCTTACCCGAAAACCTCTGGGGCGATGGCTGGCGTTTTGCTTCCCTACCCGCCGGCGACATTGAAGATGCTTTCCAAGGGCGTCCCCTGCCAATCTTGGAAATGCCAGAATTGCTGTTACCGCTGAATTTGGGCTTGGCCTCAACAGTACCGGTACCGGGAGTTGTGATTGACGGTGGACGCCAGTCTATGCGCTTGGCTAGATGGCTTCAGGATGCCAAACCTTTTGCTTTGAATTATATTGCTGGAGAACCAGACGGATTGATATTGGAAGCTGGGTTAGTAGATAGGTGGGTGGTGGCTACTTTTGAAGATAGCGAGGTGAAAGCCGCGGCCCAAATTTACCAACAGCGCAAGCAATTAAGTAAAGGATTACATTTTTTATTAGTGCAGCCCGATGATAGTGGCATGACTTATACAGGCTTTTGGCTGTTGAACTTTGAGCGATAAGAGAGAAATAATATTATTTGTGAGGTTGATCCATAGCGCGCCGAAAAATAGTAAAACATCGCCCGAACTCAGTTCCCGAAGATACAGACTTAAACACAACTTTTAAAATAGCTTCTTGAGCTAGCAAGAAATAGTGTAGCAAAGTTATTCCACAACTAAAATCAATCCGTTTCGGATGCCCTGACACACTCGGTTGATGTGAGAGTGGTCTTTTTCGTTAAGACCTTTCTCCGCTAGCATTGCTGACTTCAGCAGCCGTCTGTCAAGGGGGGTAATTTGCCGAAAAGCAAAGATGCGCTGGACGATCGCCTCGATCGAGATTTTGGGGAGGTTAGCAGAGCTGACTGTCATGGTCTTAACACGCTAAAAATAAGTAACAGAACTATGTACCTTTATTTTTAAAGATTTTGTGAAGCTATTTGGTGATTAAGATCACATATGTTTTGTGACAAAATAGTGTATGTGGGGTGACTGTTGTCACGAAATCTTCAATTATCTTTACGTCAACTTAACGATGGCCCGATAGAATCACTGTGGTAAAACTCAAGCAGAGGGTAAAAATGGCACAAGCAAAAATCGGAATAATCGGCGGCAGCGGTTTGTATAAAATGGAGGCCCTTAAGGATATTGAAGAGGTGAAAATTGATACACCTTTTGGAGAGCCATCGGATGCCGCAATTGTGGGAACATTGGACGGTACACCGGTAGCATTTCTGGCTAGACACGGCCGCAACCACACTTTTTTGCCCTCAGAAGTGCCTTACCGGGCAAATATTTATGCAATGAAGAGTTTGGGAGTTGAGTATTTAATCTCAGCATCGGCGGTTGGTTCGCTGAAAGCAGAGGCGAAACCTTTAGATATGGTAGTGCCGGATCAGTTTATCGATCGTACAAAAAATCGAGTTTCTACCTTTTTTGGAGAAGGAATAGTCGGTCACATCACATTCGGCGATCCGGTTTGCGGCGAATTGGCTAAAGTATTAGCAAGTGCGATCGAATCCTTGAACCTCACCGACGTTACCCTGCACCGGGGCGGCACTTACGTCTGCATGGAAGGCCCCGCATTTTCCACAAAAGCAGAATCCCACCTTTACCGCAGTTGGGGGGCGACAGTCATCGGGATGACAAATTTGCCGGAAGCCAAATTAGCCAGAGAAGCAGAAATTGCCTACGCAACTTTAGCATTAGTCACCGATTATGACTGCTGGCATGAGGATCACGACAGCGTAACAGTAGAAATGGTAGTTGCCAACTTGCACCGCAATGCAGCAAATGCCCAAAAAGTCATTCAAGAAACAGTCCGTAGACTAACAGAAAATCCCCCAGGATCTGATGCACATTCAGCTTTGAAATATGCAATTCTGACTCGGCTGGATCAAGTGCCGGCCGCAACTAAGGAGAAAATGGGTTTGTTGTTGCAGAAATATTTGTAAAACGAACCGCGAAGACGCAAAGAGCGCGAAGGAAAAACTGCATCCCTTCTTTCTCTTCCTTCGCGTCCTTAGCGTCTTCGCGGTTCATTTAATCTTACGACCTATTCGTTATCCTATAGTTTACGATTATTTCTGAAGGATTAACTTATCAACTGCTTGAACGCATCGTGTTCGCGAATCTTCTCCAAATCAGCTTCACTTTTTGCCAACTCTTTACACACATTCGGATTGAGATTGAGGGCGCGCTTTAAATTTTCAATGGCTAATTCAATTTTACCTTGTAGCGCATAACATCGGGCTTTGTTGTACCAAATTCTGTAAAAGTCAGGTCGAATTTTAGCAGCATTGTCGTAGGAAGCGATCGCAGCTTCGTATTTTTGCAATTTGGAGAGTGCAACGCCTCGATTGTTCCAAGCGTCAGTATAATCATTTTTAATTTGTAGGGCTTGATTGTAAGAAATTACTGCTTGTTCGTACTCCTGCATTTTGGAAAAAGCAACGCCTCGGTTGTTCCAAGCATCGGCGTAATCGGGTTTGGCTTGAATTGCTTGTTCGTAACAGCCGATCGCCTCCTGGTACTTCTGCAACTCCAACAATACCACGCCTCGATTGTTCCAAGCATCGGGATAATTCGGACGAATTGTAGTAGCTTGTTCGTAAGAGGCGATCGCCTCTGGATAGCGCTGCATTCTCGTGAGCACTACTCCTCGGTTATTCCAAGTATCGGCTAAATCCGGCTGAATTTGCAGGGCCTGATCGTAAGCCGCGATCGCATCTTGATAACGGTTTTCAAAGAAACAAGCATCTCCCTGTTTAGCATAGTCGCCCGCAGTCAATAACTGTTGGTAATTGCCATAGTTAACCGGAGCAAATTCTTGAATTTGGGCGTCTGGCAATAACAAGTCTGTTTCGGCCTCTGCCCCGTGACTTTGGTGTTGAATTTCGCCTAAGATAGTTTCAGCGTCCGAAATTAATAGTTTTAATTGAGAGATTGTATCGTAATGGAGACTTTCTATTTCTTGGCGAGCAACTGTTGTCTGCTTGGACAATTTGCTCAACAGAAACCAAACCCCGACTCCGGCTGCTGTCGGAAACAAAGTTAGGGCAATTATCAGCCCGTTCAGCAGTACCGCCGTGCGCCCAAAAGCAATGTCAACTTCTTCTTGGACTTGATCGCGAATTTCATCTTTAAGTTGCTGCTGTGAGAATTGCTGCTGAACCAACAGTGCAACCGTCGGTTCAGATGCAGAAACACTACTGGCGCAGACTAGAATAGTCGAAAGGGCGATCGGGCTAATACTTGTTTTAAAGATACTTGACAAACGCATTGCCTTAGTGATACGCACCTGAGTTGCGATTTCCATGTGTCAAGAGATGCTGATAACGATGATCCCAGACTAGCCCATTTGTTCACAAACTATTAAATACAGGATATCTGTTGTGCAGCCCCCTCCGATCAAATTGCTGACGCAAGAATTGCTAGACGAAGTTGCCGCTTCCTCCCGCCGTAGTCCCCGCCAGCGACAAAACTACAATTTCCACGATTTGTCTGAAAAGGTGCAGCGGTTTGTCAACGTGTTGCAACCGGGCACTTACGTCCGCCCTCACCAACACCTGCGCCCGCCTGCAGTTAACGGTTTTGAGTTTTTTGTGGTGATTCAAGGCGAAGTCGGTATTGTTATTTTGAACGAAAACGGTCAAATCCTCCGCTCCTTGCGAGTCAGCGCTGCGGGCCCGACTCGCGCTGTCGAACTTCCAGAGGGCACTATCCACACGTTAGTAGCTTTGACACAGGATACTGTGATTTTGGAGTTTAAGGAAGGGCCTTACGACGGGGCGGCGGATAAAGACTTTTTGGCAGGTTTTCCTGCTGAGGGAACTGCGGCGGCGCGAGAATTAGTCTTGATTTGGGAAGCCGAATTTAACACTTGACTAATGAGTGTTGACTGTTAAAAATCTAAAATCTAAAATCTAAAATCTAAAATCGATCGACTGATTACTAATTACTGATGAATCTAATTGTCGTCATCCGATTGTATAAATCGGGGGCGGTGCGAATGATTTTTCTCAGAAGCTCATCCGTCACCCAAAAAACGAGGGGAAAGGAAAATGTTTTGCTGAATTCGCTGCATAGTAAGTTGGTAGAAACGAGCAATCGATCGATCGGCTCCACTGATTCCAAACCGAGGAGCATTAAAGCTGGAGGCTGTTCGCCATCTAGTTCTGCTGCGATTGTCGTGTAAAGAGTTGTCGCCGATTTGGGCAAAAACAGTTGCCGCGGTTTCACGGCACAATTTGCTTGCAGCCGATCGACTATTTGCTGCCGCAAAGCCAGCGAGTTGCAGTTAACTAAAACGAAAGAAAAGTAACCTTGAGAAAGACGGAGCGCCCGAATTAACGTGGAGAACGACCGCTCGTTATATTTAGCTGAGTCGTACTTAGCTGCATCTTTAGCTGTATTTTCTGAGCTTTGCTCGATAAACATAAATTGCATATTTTTTATCTAGTTTTAGAGATTTTCTAGATTAAATGAGGTTTCTAAAGAAAATGTGAATATCGGAAATTTATTTTTCCTTTAAAAACTTTGGGGAAGTATACCATGGTTTTAAATTAATATCAATAGTCCGATCGAAATAGTCCGATCGACTAATTTGGATTGAACCACTCACAAAGCCACCTGCGACGGCACAACACAAGTATAGCCGAAGGCAAAAGCATATTTTGCAAGGGTTTCAGCCATTAATAACCTTCTAAATATCTGGCACGATTGCTAAATAAAATGTAATTAAACATACAAAAAAAATTACCTAGAATTCTCAGCCAGCGGCAAAGTAAACCAAAAACTTGCCCCAGCACCGGGAGTGCTAATTACCCCAATTTGGCCACCGTGAGCGCCAATAATTTGGCGACAAAGATATAGACCCAAACCCAAACCGACGGAGTGTCGAGATCGATTGCCCCTAACGTAAAGATCAAAAAGATGTTCGCACTGTTCCGGCAATATTCCCGCCCCGTCATCTTCCACAGTACAGTAAATCATCCTACTTCCTGGATTGGGGATTGGGGATTGGGGATTGGTAATCGGTAATTTGTCGATGTCTTGTTTTGCTGTGCTTTGATTTATAATTAATTTCCCAGCCTTAATTACTTTCGCCGAAACTGTTAAATTCAGCCCGGGTAGATTGTGTTTCAAAGCATTAGCAATTAAATTAGATAAGACGCGCCATAACTGAGTCTTGTCAGCCTTCACGGCTGGCAAATCATCCGGCACCAAATTTTTAAAAGTAGCTTTACCCTCATTCATTAAAGGCTCTAAATCGGTCGCAGCAGCTTCAAGTAGCGCCCTCAAATCAACGACCTCGCAGTGCAAAACCAAACCGCGCAATTCCCCGGCGTGAACTTCCAACAGCGAATTTATCAACCGCAATTGCTGCTCGCTACCTTGAATCATCCGCTCCAAAATAGAACGCGGAATTGCGATCGCATCCCCAGTTTTCGTCTGCCAATTTTTCAGCACCATTAACATTCCCGCCACCGGGTTTCGCAAGTCGTGAGAAAGAGCGTGGATAAACAGCCGCAGTGATTCTTGTGCCTGTTTGCGCTGCGTGATATCCTCAATTAAGCCCTCATAATAAAGCAGGGAGCCGCTGCTGTCCCGTACCGCCCGCGCCTTCTCAGAAATCCAGACAATACTGCCGTCTGAGCGGTAAATTTTAGATTCAAAATCCGATACTGTGCCGCTTTCCTCGATCGATCGCAAAAACTCATTTCTGCGAGCCGGATCGACGTACAACTGCCGATCAATATCAGTAAACTTTGCCGTCACTTCTTCGGGAGAATCGCAGCCGTAAATCCGCGCCAAAGCTGGATTTGCAGTAATGTAGCGGCCATCGGGAGTGCTTTGAAAAATTCCCTCGCCGGCATTCTCAAAAATGCTGCGGTACTTCGCTTCCGCCACCTCCAACTGCTGGTAAGCAGATTCCAACTCACGCCTCGTACTAAACTCTTTCCGTTGCAGACATTCGTACCAATAAACCGACAAATCGCAAATCAAACAAAACCAAAACAAATATAAGTAAAACCCGGTCAACTTAAAAGCAGTATACTTAGCAAAACTTAGATTTAAAACCAAATTTATCCCGACGTGGCAACACAAAACGCCGAGTTGAGAAATCAGGTGAAGGCGCCAGCGGACGGGCATCAGCGTAGCTTGGATTAGAAAGGCTAAACTCCAGGTAAAAATCGGTAATTCCCCGGCTTGTGCGACAGCTAACCCAATCTGTATAACGACCGTCAGCGACCACGAAAAACCCAAAAATAGCAAACCGGGATAGCGCTGTCCGAAGGAGGTTTTTTGCAACACAAAACAGCTCAGCAAACCCAATTCTACAGCAGCGCTCGTGTACAAATAAACACTTTTAAACTCCTGGCGAATAAAGAATGCTTCGCCCAGAAAATAGACAGTTATTGTGAAGGCAAAAAAGATCGCAATTCCGACAGCAGGGCGCAGGCGATCTCGGAGGAAGCGATCGCGCCACACCTCGTAAACCGTTAACGCCTGAACTGATTTTGCATTGCCCAAATAGTTCATACCATTTTAGATTTTAGATTTTAGATTTTAGATTGAGAAAGATAGATCGTCCGAGTTGACAGCAGGTAACGAAAACCAGAAAGTCGAACCACAGCCGGGAGTGCTTTCGACGCCGATTTCGCCCCCGTGAGCTTTAATAATTTGCTTGGAGAGGTACAATCCCAAACCCAGCCCTGTTAATTGTCGGCTATTAGGGTCTTGAACGTAAAGTTCAAATAGAGATTCCCGCTGTTTGGCGCTGATTCCCACTCCATTATCTGTTACAGTACAGCGAACCATTTTTACGGTGACTCCGGGCAATTTGCTACCGATATTGCCAATTTGGCCCTGATAGCGGGGCATTTGACAACTGCCATCGAGGTTAAATTTGGCCAGGGTTTCCTGATTTTTCTGGGTGGTCTCGCCTATCCTAGGACGATCGCCAGCAGTAGATATCCGGTTAGCGATACAGCGGGCGAGCTGAGTATTTTGAGATGTTAAAGCCGGGGAATTTTCTTCATAACTTAGCGCTGTTTCAACAGCAATTATTTCGGCTTTAAAAGTTATATTTACTCCCGGAGGATTGTGTTTAATAGCATTAGTCAACAGATTTTCTAGCACCCGCTGCAAGTGTTTGCTGTCGGCCTTGATTTGTGGCAAATCCACTGGTATTTCCTGAGTTAAAGTTGCTTGATTTTTGGCCAGCATCGGTTCTAAATCGGCAACAATGGCTGAAGCTAAAGACGGCAAATGCAGCGGTACAGTATTGAGAACAATACCTTTGACCTCGCTAGCGTGAGCGTCGAGCAGGGCATTAACCATCGTCAACTGGTGTTCGCTGGCTTGAACGATCCGCTGCAAAATCGATCGAGAAACCGGAACATCTTGTAGAGACTCAGAGGACGATTTGTTGAGCAAATTTTTCAGCAGTATTAACATTCCCATAACAGGAGTGCGGAGATTGTGAGAAACTGCGTGCAAAAATAGGTCTTTGAGGCGGTTGCTTTCTTGCAGTTCGTGCATTTTTTGCTGTAGTTGGCTGGTGCGTTCCTCGACTTGAGATTCCAAGTTGGCATTGAGAGCTTTTACCTGCTGCAAAAGTTGGGCTTGCTGTAGAGCGATCGCCACTTGGGTAGCGAGTTTTTCTAACAAATCAATTTCAAATTCCTGCCACTGGCGGGGCCCGGAGCACTGGTTGACGGCCAAGACCCCAAACAATTCATCGCCCAGGACGATCGGCACATTTAACGTCGCGCGAATTTGATAGTCGCTGTACAATTGGGCAATTGGAACGCTGAGTTGAACGCTAGTAGTATCGGAGATAGTTCGGACGCGGTTGTTAGCATAAAAAGTTTTCTGGCTTTCGAGGTAATTCTCATCAGCGAGTACCCACCCCAAAAGAGAACGGCATTGCCCTCCCACAGACTCAGCCACAACCTTACCGTATACCGGGCTAGGAAGATGTACCCCGTCCACGTCCACAATGCCGATGAAAGCGCGGTCTGCCTGGAAAAATTGCCGGACTTCGGCAACAGTAGTGTTGAGAATTTCTTCGAGGTCGAGGGAGTTGCGAATTCGCAGGGCGATTTCTGAGAGCAAGCGATCGCGATCGGAGGACGCCCGCAAAGCGGTTTCCGCGCGGTGGCGTTCGGTAACGTCTTGGACTGTGGCGGCGATCGCCCCTGACTCAATTGCCGACTGTTCGCAGACAGTGCGTTCGGAGCCGTCTGCCAGCACAATTCGGTAGTTAATGCAATAGGGTTTGCGCTCAAACATAGCTTGGCGCTGCGATCGCGCCACCAATTCTCTGTCTTCTGGATGTACAGCTTGCAAAAAAACTTCTGGTGTCGGTTTGACCGTTCCCGGAGCAAAACCCAAGAGGCGGTAAAGTTCGTCCGACCACCGCAGTTCGCTGTTGGGTGTACTGTGTTCTGACGATTCCTGAAAGTTCTCAGTTGCTTGGACGGCGGTGCAATTTAAATCCCAATTTCCCAACTGAGCGATGCGCTGAGCGTTCGCCAGACTAGCTTCGCGCGATCGCAGTGCCGCCGCCGTGCGGCGCACCTCTACCAGCGCTTGCTGACGTTCTGCTACGGCGGCCGCCAACATCAGAGCCACAAGGGCGATCGTACCGGTAAAAGCTTGTAAAAATAAAACCGCCTGTTTGAGATTATCGCTTTTGGCCAAAAACGGGCCGCCTCCCTGTACTGCTCCCCAAATCGCGATCCAAGAGACGATCGAATAAGCAAAAATCGCTCCCGGCGGTTGAAACCGCAGGGCAGCCCAAACTATCAGAGGAAAAGGCAGATACTCCAGCGGATACTGAGCGATCGCCGCTTGTGTTTTTGAGCAAAAAAACAGCCAGCTCACGCTCAGCAAGAGAGTCAACCAGAGCGCTATTTCTGAATAATTAACAATTAAAAATAGAAGATGATAGCGGTTTTTAGTGGCAGAAAATGTGCTGGGATTATTTGTATTTTGTAAGTGGGAATTTTTCCCGTTAAAAAATGCTTTAAAACTCGAAATAATCCGAGATTTTCTCTCACCTGTTACCCCAGTGTCAAGAACAGGCAAGATGCCTGTTCCACAAGAAAATTCATCTCTTGTGGAACAGGCATCTTGCCTGTTCCTAAACAAGTAATTGAGAATAATGAAACATCTCAGTTTTAGTGGAAATTTAAAACTATTAACGGCCTGGTTCAAAGTCAGCAGCACGGGCGTCACAATCAAAATTCCCATGCCGTCTCCGAGCCACGTAGTCCACCAGTTGCGAGAGAAATTGCTCCACTGATCCCAACCAAAAATGCACGTTCCCAAGTTGCCGAGGATAGAGCCGAGGAAAGTAGACCCGATGACAGCGCCCGCTACTAAAGCCAGAACA
Source organism: Microcoleus sp. LAD1_D3 (assembly GCF_036702135.1). Lineage (NCBI taxonomy): Bacteria > Bacillati > Cyanobacteriota > Cyanophyceae > Oscillatoriales > Microcoleaceae > Microcoleus > Microcoleus sp. LAD1_D3. The sequence continues at coordinate 18,303 of NZ_JAUBSB010000073.1, forward strand.
TCGCGCAATCGATCGAGTTTGGTAGAAAATCTGCTCTCCCTCAACAAAGCCTCTCCAGCCAGCGCTTGCAGGGTGACGCTAAAGGCCGATGTGACAATGACAGCCGACGGTATACCGGCGGTAGAGTTTAACAGCACCGAACCGAGGGCAATTCCCGGCCACATCCGTCGCCCTTGCAGTAGCAGTGCTGCTAGAGCAATACCGGCGGGCGGCCACACGGGGGAGGGTTCGGCTTTCACCAGTCCCAGCATCGACGCTGCGAGTTTTCCGGTAACAAAGTAGGCAAGGGCCAGGATGCCGGTGTACAGAAGCGTTCGAGTGCGGCGGTTGAGCAGTTTCATGTTTAGGTGCGATCGAATCCTCCATTCCTAGTTTTTAATTTAGGCGGCTTTGGGGCGATCGAACTTCCTCCTGACGACTCACCTGACTGGGGGAGTGGGGAGTTGACTGTTGACTGTTGACTGTTGACAACTGACAACTGACAACTGACAACTGACTGCTTAAAATCCAAAAGTCCGCTTACCATCCGGCTTAACAGTAAGCCAATTGGTCTTTGCCATTGCCAGTTGTTCGTCAGAAACTGTAGCGTTGGTAAGATTCGCCCCGCACAAATTTGCTCCCCGCAAATTCGCCTTAGTCAAATAAGCCCCCGTCAAGTCAGCACCTCGGAAATCCGCGCCTTCAAAATTGGCAGTGCTGCAATAAGCCTCAGTCAAGTTAGCATCTCGCAAATTCGCCTGAATTAACCTCGCGTGACCCAAATTCGCCCCCGACAAATCCGCTGCTTGCAAATTTGCCTTCACCAACCTAGCCTGATAAAAATTCCCCCCCGCTAACTGCGCTTTTTGCAGTTGCAAACCCGACAGTTCGCAGTCAGCAAAATCGCGCTTGCCTTTAAAATATGCCGATCGCACGCTGTTAGTGTCCCACTTAGGAGCAACTTTCGATACCTTTGACACTGCTAAATTGTCGCTAGAAGGTCCAACGGTTCCGAAAGTTCTGCCGGACTCAGCTAGAGTACGGGAAACTCTGGGCTGCATCCCCGTGTTCCCAGATTGGCTGAAGGAAGTTCTACCAGCGCGGGTGTGGTTCGATCGTAAATCTTCATTGATTTTGCTCTTCGGCGGTGACCACGAAGAACCCTCGTCATTAAATATTGTCGGTTCTTCAACTGTACGAGAATAAGGGTTGAATTGAGTTGCCAAGCCATCCATAAGACTTGGGTCTTCAAATTGGCCAGAGAGAGCTCTGAGGACATCTGCTGCCGATTGGAAGCGGTGCCCAACCATCGGCTTCAGCATTTTTTCGAGAATCCGCGCAAAATTTGGGCTCACCTGAACGTGGGGCTGCCAAACAATTTCGCCCGTTACTCCATCAAAATCTAAATCCTTGGGCGATTTTCCAGTCAGCAAGTACAAGCAAGTCATGCCCACCGCGTAGATGTCGCTGGCAAATATCGGCCGCAGCGCCATTTGTTCCGGGGGGGCAAAACTAAATGTGCCGACTGAAAATTTCGTGTTGGCGCTTTGGTCGGCGGGGTCTAATAATATTGTTTGGCTAACTTGGTCTTTTACCGCTCCGAAGTCAATCAGAACTAAGTGGCTGTCTTGAACTCGGCGAATAATATTTGCGGGTTTGATGTCTCGGTGAATTACTCCTTGACTGTGGATATATTGCACTACTGGCAGAATTTCTAATAGAAAATTTTTAACATCCGATTCGTTGAAACGGCCTGAGTGCTTGACTTCTTGTTTCAAAGTCGAGCCTTTAACATACTCTTGAACTAAGTAAAATTGCTGTTCCGTTTCAAAATAGTCTAGCAGCCTCGGTACTTGCGGGTGGTCGCCCAGTTGGCCGAGGGTTTTTGCCTCTCGCTTAAATAATTCCCGCGCCATCTCTAAAACTCGCGGCGACGAACTACTGGGTCGCAGTTGCTTGACTACACAACTCGGTTGACCGGGCAAAGAGATGTCTTTTGCCAGAAATGTAGCTCCAAAACCTCCTTGTCCTAACGGTTCAATGACTCGGTAGCGAGCGCGCAGCAATAACCGCGCACCGCAAGTCTGACACTGAAGAATAGAGTCAGCAGGATTTTGAGGATGGGGACAGCCCGGATTTACGCAGTAGCTCATATTGATTGAGTTTGCCTATGTTGTTCTGATCTTGTCAGCGTCGCTCGACTGCACAAATAGCCTGTTCCTGCTTCTGGTAGACATACTAATCTATCAGTTTTCGGCAAGCCGTGCCTTCGATTGCGAATTGGAATTGCACCTAAGTCTTTTATGCCGATATCTTTTCCCTATTTTGATTATCTCGCTGGTTTGAGTTTTTTCGGTTGATTATCCTTGAAGATAGTTTAAAGACTTGCTAAAGTTGTGCTTTTTTGTGTAAAGTCTTTCTAAACTTAAGTGCTTTTTGCGTTGTTAGATGTATCTAGCATACCTCATTCTCTGAATGAGAATGCTACTCATCCCCCAGTAGACATCTACCTTTGGGCAGATCCCTCGTTTTTGCTGATGTGTACCATAACAGTCTTGACAAAATTGAATTAGTATGCTAAGAAAAGCTTTCCCGAATAAATTCTGGGACTCAAAAGTCGTAGCCAGTCGGCGCCGACTAATGACTAATAACTACAGAGCACTGACAACTAACTACTGATCTAAATTATGCGTATTTCTCTAAAGTGGCTGCAGGAATTGGTGGATGTGGCAATATCGCCGGAAGAATTAGCCGAAACTCTGACAATGGCAGGCTTTGAAGTTGAAGAAATCGAAGACCGCCGGCCGTGGGCAAGCGGCGTAGTTTTGGGCAAAATCATCGCCTGCGAACAGCATCCGAATGCAGACAAATTGAGAGTTTGTCAAGTGGATGTCGGCTCTTCAGAAGCTTTGAATATTGTTTGCGGCGCACCCAACGCTAGGGCAGACATTTACGTGCCTGTCGCTGTTGTCGGAACTTATTTATCGACTATTGATTTAAAGATTAAACCTGCTAAATTGCGGGGCGTTCCTTCCGAAGGAATGATTTGTTCTCTGGCAGAATTGGGACTGGCTAAAGAGTCAGCCGGCATTCACATTTTCGAGTTAGAAAATCCCAAATTGGGCAGCGATATTCGCCCACTTTTGGGTTTAGACGATGTGATTTTAGACTTGACAGCAACTGCAAACCGTGCTGACGCTTTGAGCATGGTGGGCGTGGCACGGGAAGTGGCGGCGCTGACTGGGGCGAGTTTAAGAATTCCCGCAGCGAATGGTGTGGCGATTGAGGGGAAAGAAAGTCCTGGTTTGGCAGTAGAAATATCGGAACCGCAAGGATGCCCGATTTACATCGGCACGGCAATTGAAGGTGTGAAAATTGGTGCTTCTCCAGCTTGGTTGCAGCAGCGGTTGCAGGCGGCGGGAGTGCGGCCGATTAATAATGTAGTTGACGTGACTAATTACATTTTATTGGAATGGGGACAACCGCTGCACGCTTTCGATCGCGATCGCCTACAATCTTTCACGGGTACTCAAGATATCAGCATCGGCGTTCGCTTTGCCAAAACAGGGGAATCCTTCAAAACTTTGGACGGACAAAACCGCAATTTGCAAGCTCAAAATCTGTTAATTACTGCTAGCGACAAACCTGTTGCCTTAGCTGGGGTAATGGGCGGCGAAGATACGGAAGTTCACGAAGGAACGCAAAATTTAGTTTTGGAAGCAGCGATTTTTGACCAGGCAACGATTCGCCGTTCTGCGCGCGCTCAAGGCCTGCGGAGCGAGGCATCGATCCGCTACGAACGGGGGGTGAATCAGGCGGCATTGGCGACGGCTTGCAACCGCGCTGTAGCTCTAATTTTGGAGTTGGCTGGAGGCGCTGCGACTGTGCAGAAAACGGCGAGTTCGGGCGAGGATTTGAGTTTTTCGCGATCGCTCGAATTGCGTTTAGACCGAGTAAATCTGGTTTTGGGGCAGTTGAAAAGAGGACAAACTGGCGGTTCTAAATATCTGGAACCGGAAGAGGTAAAAAATATTCTCACAGCTTTGGGATGCGAAGTTGTTCCAACGGAAAAAGAACGGGTGTTTGCGATAACTGTTCCTCCTTACCGCTACCGCGATTTAGAAAGGGAAATCGATTTAATTGAAGAAGTTGCCAGACTCCACGGTTATGACAATTTCTGCGATACTTTGCCTAGCAAAACGGAACCAGGTTATCTGTCACCAGAATATGCGGCAATTCGGAATGTGCGATCGGCTTTTCGGGCTGCCGGTTTGACGGAACTGATGCACTATTCTTTGGTGAAAACTGAGGGAGACAATCAGGTGGTGCTGGCGAATCCGCTGTTTGTGGAGTATTCGGCTTTGCGGACTGAGATGCTTTCGGGTTTGATTGATGCTTTCGGGTACAATTTGGAACAGGGAAATGGGGCACTAAACGGTTTTGAAGTCGGTCGCATTTTCTGGAAAGATGGGGATGCAATGAAGGAAGCCGATGCAGTTGCGGGGATTATCGGCGGCGATCCGACTGTGTGGAAATGGCAGCAGGGAGGGCGCGATCGACCTTTGACTTGGTTTGAGGCTAAGGGGGTTTTAGAAAGCGTGTTTCAGGAGTTGAGTTTGGCGGTGGAATATCAAAGCGATTCCTCTAATACACGCTTGCATCCTGGCCGCACCGCTGCGTTATCGTTAAACGGGAAACATTTAGGAGTTTTTGGACAGTTGCACCCGCAATTGCAGCAAGAAAAGGATTTGCCTGAGCAAGTTTACGTGTTTCAATTAGATTTAGCGGTGCTGTTGGGTGAATTAGGGCGATCGAGCATTTCGACTCGCAAATTCGCTGGTTATTCGAGTTTCCCCGCTTCTGACAGAGACATTGCGTTTTTCGCGCCTGTAGAGGTTGCGGTTGTTGAGATGCAAAGTGCGATGAAAAAGGCGGCGGGTAGTTTGCTGGATTCGGTGGAACTGTTCGACGAATATCGGGGCGATAACGTGCCGGCGGGACAGCGGAGTTTGGCTTTTCGGTTAGTTTACCGCGCGGGCGATCGAACTTTGAGCGAAACCGATGTCGAACCGGCACAACAAAAAGTTCGCGATGTTTTAGTTGAGAAGTTCGGCGTTAGTTTGAGAAGCTAAAATAGGCCCCTACTCACTAATAAACCGCCAGGGAATGAATTCCCTGGCGGACTCAGGGAAAAAGCGTTAAATTGGCACCAAGGGCCGCAACATATCCCGAACCATAAAGGAAAAATCGGGAAACTGCAAAGGAGAAATGCTCGCATCATCCCCAAGAACTACTATACTTTGATAACCATCTTGATTCGGTTCTCGAAAAACGTGAAGTTGCCGATTATTAACATCCAAAACCCAATAATCAGCAATTCCTGACTGAGCATAAATAGTCGCCTTAATCCCGCAATCTGTTCTCAGCGTAGTATCGGCAACTTCAATAATCAGATAAATTTCAGACGGAGTTGGATGGTGGTCTTCATAGTAAAGTGGATCGGGTACGACTACAGCAATATCGGGTTCAGGTTCCGAGTAATGATTGAGCCGAACTGGATCTTGCAGCCGCACCAATATCCGCTGTCCCAAACGGTTATTCAGTAACTTATCTGTCCGTGTCACTGCTGCACTGTGTGCTGTTCCTTTTGCTGCCATCTTTACTATCTGTCCTGCCAATAATTCTACTCGTTCGTCTTCCTCAAAAATACCAATTTCTGCCATGCGGTGATACTCTTGAACCGTCAACAAACGAAGGTCTAATAGACCTCTTGCAAAATAATTTTATGATATAATGGAAAGTTTTGCTTGACTGGATTGAATCCCAACTATTAACT
>NZ_JAUBSB010000074.1:0-22619 GCF_036702135.1 Microcoleus sp. LAD1_D3
TGCTTTCTATTATGCCATCAGCTTAGCCAGACAATTGCCTGAGTATTTATACTGATCGCCAAAGTGGGATGCTCCCAGATGAGGATTTAGGAATCACAGAAGAAACACCAAATAAACCGCCTACTAAGTGGCGACTTTACGAACAGATTTTGCAGATTCCTTACTACTTTGTTTTTAGTCGGTACAACAATCAACTGAGAATATTTCGCTTGATTGGCAATCGTTACCGCGAACAAGTTTTAACCGAACCCAGATTCTGGATACCGGAATTAGAATTAGGTATAGGTTTGTGGGAAGGTTGTTATCAAGGTTGTTCGAGGTTGTGGCTGCGCTGGTACAATGCTAGTGGCGATTGGGTTCTGACTCCAGAGGAGTTTGAAAGGCAGCGAGCCGAATCAGAAAGCCAGCGAGCTGAATCAGAAAGTCAGCGAGCAAATCGTTTAGCCGATCGCCTGCGAGCAATGGGCATTAATCAGGATGAGCTGTAAAATTAAGTAGCAGCATGAAATGGTGCAAGCTGCAAGCGCTGTCCATAAAAATTTATTAACTAAAAATAACTTATGCCTGAATCTACCTCATTGCGCGATCGCTACCTAGCCCTAATCGACAAAATTGTCGAAATCACCCTCAAAGGTCAAATTCGCTCCAAAGAACAAGTTTATCAAATGCTGGTGCAAGACATTAGCACTGGTACTGGCGAAATCTTTGAACGCTGTTTCGGCGAACGCCTTGATGCCGCCGAAAATCAACTCAGAAATGAAAAAGACGAAATCAAACAAGCAAAGGCAAATCGCAGCCTCAGAGCTCTCAAAACCATCCAAGGAGAATGGGAACGCTGGCAGAAAGATAACCGCGTCGATCGCGCAATTGCTTCCTCAATTCAACAAATAGTTAGTGCCGAATCTAACGCCCGCCTCCTGGCATTATTGCAAGTAATCGATCCGAATAAAGAACATCCGCTGACTCTGGCTCAATTGCAGCAATTAGCCAAATCTCTGCACCAACAAATGCTGCAAACTGCCAATCCCGAAACCGAACAAGATTTGCAGCAAATCACCGCCGGCATCGCCAAAGGTTTAGAATCTTGGCAGCGTTTGGAACCGGAACTTGTGGGCTGGATTTATCAGCCGCAGCAGCTAGGATTTGCCGGTAGTCCGGAACAAAATGGGCCTTGGGCTTTTTGGGCAAAAAAAGTTAATAGTCCCTTTCCCCAGGCTCTGTTGAATACTATTGCGCTCGGTGAATCTGTAGTTCAATTCGCAGCCCAGCAATCGAATTTAGATTTAGGCATATTGGTGGAAGTCGCGATTATTTTGCAGTGCTTGCAGCGGGCGTTGGCGACATGGTTTGATAAGCAAGTTTATGATTCCAAAGTGTCAACAAAAGCTTCAATTTCTACTTATATTACTTTTGCGGTAATTTGGAGTCAGCTAGCTAGTGGGTTTAATAATTCTACCAAGAGCGGGGAGCAGTTGGCAAATGCTTGTTTTCAAGTAACTTTGCAAATTTTGCGCGCTTTTTCTCAGCGAGAATACTTTCCGCTTTACGGGGGAATTTTTGCTTCGTTTGATGGTAAAGCCCTGCGACATACTTTGGATTATTTAGACGAACCGCTGCGGCGAGTTGAAGGCACTCAAGCGAAAGCTCGGATTCTGACGCTTTTGGGTTATTCGATGCAGGCGGCTGGGGCCTATGAGCGATCGATCTTGCTGCACAAGCAAGCGCTGGAAATTGCCCGTACCGAAGGAGACAAAGCTTGCGAAGTTGCCAATCTCAATCACATCAGCCGTAACTATGTTGCTCAAAAAAATTATCAGGAAGCGATTAATTACAGCCAGCGGGCTTTAATTATGGCACGACAAGCGGGAGAGCGACAAGGCGAGGCAAATGCTCTGGCTAATTTGGGTTACAGCGAAGTGTTTCAAGCGCGGCAGTTGGAGGAGGTGGAACCGGAGGTTTATGAGAGTGCGATCGGTTATTTGGAACAAGGTTTGTTACTATCGGAAAAATTGGGCGATCGCCAAAGTCAAGCTTTTTGTTCCAGCAGTCTCGGTATTGCTAAAATCGCCCTAGAAAATGCGGAAGCTGCGATCGAATATTTGCTCAAAGGTTGGCAAGCGGCTCAATTTTCAGGGGATTTATATTTGCAAGGTCTGAATTTGGCTTACTTGGCTCAAGCTTATTACAGAACCAACTCACTAGAAAAAGCGATATTTGCAGGCAGTTTGGGGATGTATACTTTGGAGCAAATTGGGGCGATGGAGTGGCGTCAATCGGCTGGTTTGTTGACAATTTTGCGGGGCCAAATGGGGGCGGAATCTTTTAAACAAGCTTTGGCTAAAAGTCGAGCGAATATCATTCCGGCGATCGGTGTTGATGGCTACGATTACATCCCGGAGTTGCTGGAAAAATATCAGCAATCTATTTAAATCTTTGTTGTGGAACAGGCCGCAAAGCCTGTGGCTGACAGAGGTTTAAGATGTAAGTTCTAACTCACCGAAAATCACCATTATCAATCAGTATTTCATGGGCGGGTTCTCCTGCCCACCCACAAGAAAATTTAATTTTTGTGGAACAGGCATATTGCCTGTTCCTGGATATTTTTATGCACCCCAACCTCCAAATAATTAATGCTCAACTATCACCGGTGTGCCAACTGCGACTTTTTCAAATAAAGCCTGTGCATCTTTGTCAAACATTCTGACGCAGCCGTGAGAAGCCGCCCCCCCGATCGACTCTGGATTCGGAGTACCATGAAAACCAATCACATTTTTGCCATCCGTCCAAAACCCCATCCACCTACTCCCTAATGGGTTGTCTGGTCCAGCAGGAATAAGTTCTCCTGTCCAAGGATTTTGCCAAACTGGATCTTTGATCATTTGCATAACTTTAAAATTGCCTGTAGGAGTTTCCCACCCGCCTTTTCCCACAGCAACCGGGAAACTGGTTTGCACCTTATTTTGTCGGTAAACATAGACGCGGCGTTCTCGCAATTTCAGCACTAAACGCACTTCCTCAATAGGATTTACCGCAGGCTTTGGTTCCTGGGGAATATAACGAAATGGTTCTCCCAAGGGCGGCAGTTCTGGCGTTCCGAGATTCGGCAATTTTGTCTCGGATGTGGGCCGCTGCGCTGCGATCGCACTATTACTTGAATTAGCCACCAGTTCGGCAGTGGCGTGCTGCTGTAGGCCCACCGACAGCGCGGCTGCACTCAAGCTCAGTACAATTAACTTGTTAAACAAAAATTTGCTCTTCACCATTGTTTTGTTCGCTAAACTCCTCACCAGCAGTTCCTACAAAGTTCCTATCTAATTATCCGCCAACCGCACCCGATCACAAAATTTTGAGATGGCTTTTTGACGGCAACTGCGCTGCACAGTTTTTAGGTAAAATTCCACCACTGATAACTTGTAACTCAACACAAAGCTTAGGCAAGAAGACTAAAACCACAAGGTTTTTATAAGAGGCTCAGTGGAATTACGCAATAGAATGTCGTGATCAAACCCGGTTTATGCGTAAATATTCCAAGAACATGATTAAATCTTACCTCCGACTAATTTGATTTGTTAGCCATAACCGACTGGCGATTAAGTATTCAAACTATGGCGCTGCTGTATCCGGCAAGCACAATCTGTCTTTAGGTAGAGTTACTCCCAGCAACAGTTAGGTCTGCGGAAAAAAACTGCAACGGTCGATCGAATAAACTCAATATATCACGGCAACACTCTAGAGATGCAAACCGCTGAACTTGTTGTAAATCGGGAACTTATGATGTAAAATTTAGTCTTTCAATACTTGTTCGATAATCTTTTTTTGAGATTGTCATAAATTTCCTACTCTGGGGATTAAACTGGATTAGGTATAGAGGTTGGGACTTTCGTGCAGCGGAAGCAAACCCGACCCTGAATAGCAGTTAATGTGAGGTTTCAATGCGTCTTCAGAACATCAAATTATTGACAGGTGCAACACTGTCGGTGGTAATTTCGGCGGTCTCAGTAAATCCTGCGATGGCTAACCCTGCAACTCAAATAGCCCAAACGCAGACCACCACAACAGCAAACACTACAACCATTGTCGGTTTTGTCAAAAGTATTGTCGGCGATGTAGTAACTATTCGCGAAGAAAGCGCGCCGTACAGGACTCTCAGGATTCAAAGATGCGTCCTGAGAATTATTGGCCTGGTACCGGGAATGAAAGTCAGAGCCACCGTCGCCGGCTCTCAGATACAAAATATCGCGGTGATCCCCGATTATAAGGTTGTAGCCACAACGGTTGCTCGTCCCGCAACCCCAGCACCGGCACCGCGTCCGGCGCCAGAACCGCCACCGCGTCCGGCTCCTCGTCCGGCTCCGGCTCCGGCTCCGATTCCGGCTCCCCGTCCAATTCCGGCTCCGGCTCCCCGTCCGGCTCCTGTGAGAGGACTTTGGTAGACCTAGGTTATACCATTTTAGATTTTAGATTTTCGATTAGAGAATTGCGAATCACCAAAAGCAATGTGGTCACAAGCCCCGTGATTCATTCGTGGAGCGAGAAAAAAGCTCGAATCCGGATCGCAAGCCCTCGGAGTTATCAGTCGCGTCGCTTTCTTCAATCTAAAATCTAAAATCTAAAATCGAAAATCGATTGACTGATCGAGCTCAAAGTTTGGAGCACAGGCCTACAGTTGCATTGTTTTGTACAACTGGTATCAGTAAATGGAATTAAGCCACCGCGCCGGCGGTGGCTTAGCTGTTGAATAGCAGTTACAATAATAGAATTGTCCAGCAATTGTGGAGAAATCGCTGCTATGTATTACCTGCGTTTCTTGCTGCTAATTCTGCTGTTGCCGATGATTGCGTGCGATCGAGCTACAGATGCGATCGCCCCTGCTGTGGGCGACAACGGCCCCCTGTCGCAAATTCCCTCCCGTGCACCGCAGGCAAATGTTGGCACAAATCAAATTGTACCGACCAAACCGCTTTCGCCGCAGCCAATCCGTATTGTTGCAACTTCTTTGCCGCAGCCAGGAGCCACCGAAAGCGCCTCAAAACCTCCTCAAGTAATACCGATTCCCGCATCGCCAGTGCTGCGAGTGCCTCCTGGCTTTGTCGTCAACGTTTTTGCTGACAATTTAGACGCTCCCCGATGGCTAGCTGTGACGCCGACAGGCGATGTTTTGGTAACAGAAACCCGGCAGAATCGGATTACGCTGTTGCGAGATGCCAACGGCGACGGGGTTGCTGAGGTTCGCAAAACTTTTGCCAGTGCCCAAAACGGGTTAAATATTCCTTTTGGCATGGCTTTTGCCGATCGCTATTTTTTCCTCGGAAATACCGCTGAAGTCCGCCGATTTCCCTACACAAAAGGGCAGGAACAATTGACCGGTACTGGTCAAAAAATTGCCGATTTACCGGGCGGTGGCTACAACCAACACTGGACGCGAAATGTTGTGGTTGCCCCCGACAATAGCAAGCTTTTCGTATCAGTTGGATCGCAGTCTAATGCCGATGTCGAACCGCTGCCGAGGGCGTCTGTTCAAGTGATGAATTTGGACGGCAAGAACCAGCAAATTTTTGCTTCCGGTTTGCGAAATCCGGTGGGATTGGATTTTCACCCAAAAACCAATCAACTGTACACAACAGTCAACGAACGCGACGGTTTGGGAGATGATTTGGTGCCGGATTACTTGACAAGAATTCGTCAAGGCGAGTTTTACGGCTGGCCTTACACTTATTTTAAGCCGAATTTGCTCGACCCGCGCCACGCCAGAAACGGTAATAGCGATCGACCTGATTTAGCGGCTAAAACATTAATGCCAGACGTGCTGTTTCAGGCGCATTCGGCGGCTTTGGGGCTTCAGTTTTACGATGGCAAAACGTTTCCCAAAAGATTTCTCAACGGGGCATTTGTGGCGTTTCGCGGCAGTTGGAATCGGAACGCTGGAACTGGTTATAAAATCGTGTTTGTACCTTTTAATGCGGCGAACGGACGCCCTCAAGGTTATTATGAGGATTTTCTGACTGGTTTTCTCACAGATCCGTCTGGCCCGACAACTTGGGGGAGGCCTGTTGGTTTGCTGGTTTTACCTGACGGGAGTTTGCTATTTACTGAGGAAGCGAACAACCGGATTTATCGGGTGCAGTATCGGGGCTGACGATTGGGCGATCGATAAATTCTTCACCCTCGTATACTTTTTGTTGAATCAAGAATTTATCTTCTTTTCTAATTTCACTATTCAATTTGAGATGCGCTGGGTTGCGGCGGGTTTTGTAGAGATTGTCTGCGGTTGGTTTTGATTGCGGGCTAAAACCACCTCTACAAGCCTCAAATATATCAGAACGATCGAGGTTTGGCGATCGCCCTTTAAAATCCCGAACCGGGTTGTCTCAAAAACTCTGCTTCTTCGGGGGTTGTTTCGCGTCCGAGAATTTGATTGCGATGGGGAAATCTCCCAAAACGCTCGATTATTTCCAAATGCTGCATCGCGTATTCAATGACTAAATCGCTGTCAGGTTCGCCGCTGAGTTGGCTAAATAGTTCGACAGATTTTTGCTGGTTTTCTAAGTTTTCGCTGTGTTCAAAAGGCAGATAAACAAATATTTTTTGTACAGTCAGCAATTCGCGATCGAAGTTATGATTAATAGCGTATTCGGCGGTGGCTAAAGCTTTGTTGTCTGTGGCGAATGCTTGGGGCGTTCCGCGAAACATATTGCGCGGAAATTGATCGAGCAGTATAATTAATGCTAGGCAACTTTCGGGGGAATCTTGCCATGAGTCGAGTTTACCGGTGGCGGCTAGTTCGTATTGCCGCAGAAAGCCCGATCGCACTTCTGCATCAAAATCCGCATCTTTTTCAAACCATTTCTTGTGGACTTTGCCAAACTCAGGAGAGTGCGATCGACCAAACCAAAAATCTAAAACTTCATTCATTAGCAATCTAGTAGGCGATTGATTATTAATTAAAGCTTCTGTGTCTGTAGTTGCACAAAATGCGCTATCTGTGCAACTACAAACCGCAGCGATTAATGATTAGCAATGATGACTTAGGAACTTTTGCTGTCGGGTGCTTAAAGTTACAAACTAGCAAACAGTCTGTCCCAAGTTTTGCCTCCCACAACTCCGTCTACATGAAGGTGAGCTTGCCGCTGAAATTTCTTCACTGCTGTGAGAGTTGTCGGGCCGAACACGCCATCAATTGCGATCGGGTGTGGGGACAAGCCCCGCGCGTTCAACAACTTTTGCAGTTTCTTCACATCGTGCCCTTTCGAGCCGTGTTTTAAAATCCTTTTATGGGGTCTGACTTCTGGTTCGTTGCAATCATCGTGCGACGTGCAAATTGCGTCACTTGATGAAGCAGTATATGCTCCGCCACCGATGCCAGTCAAAATCAATAGAAGTAGAACTGCTAGTAAAGTCAAAAAAGGCGGCTGCGGCTTCTTAGGCTCAGGCGGCTTCTTAGGCTCAGGCGGCGGTTTTGGCTTGCATTCTAGTGAAATAGTACCAGTACAAACTTGTTCGGACATAGTTTCCCTGTTAATTTTCTCAAGCGTATGTTGTAGGTTTGACGATCTCTTTCGAGGGTGAGAAACCGGATTTCTGGGACGGGCGCGGGGCAACCAATCTCGATTCACCGGGTTTCTGGCAACAGTCAACCGACATTCTACAATATAAGTGGCTTTACTGCAAAATCTCCGATCGTGCAAGTTAAATTTTGTTGCTGTTTGGTAGCAGCAAAGGTAACAATTACTTCGCAGGCAACTGCAACCGTCAGCATTACCAAGTTTCGCGCCAGCGGGTAATCGCAAACGTCATCATTCGCCGCTGAAGGAACCCGATAGTGTTGGTTCCAAATTATTTCGGAGTAATCGGCAGCTAATCCGACGTGCACGCATGAAAGGGAGGCACTGGCACAGTAATCCTTGATTGCTTGCCGCCCGACACTGTTATCAAAAGTATCGATGACAGTGGCGCTGTTGGCCAGCAGCCGATCGGCATTTGCGGGTGTCAATTCTTTTGAGTGCGCGTCAATGCTGACTCCCAAAGCGCGGTAGAGGTTGTTGGCGAGAATTTTGGCTTTGAATGCGCCAATGTCTGATCGATAATAGGGTTGAGTGGAAAGGTTGCGTTCCTCAATGCGATCGCGATCGATGACTTTTAACTGACAAAAGCCCGATCGCGCCAGACTTTCTGTAATATTCGCACCCAAAGCGCCCGCGCCACACACCGTTACTGGGAAATTTTTGATCTGCGACATCACTGCGGCACTTCTGTAAAGTTGTTCGTGAAAAAATATACTCATGGTAATCAAGAATTATCCATTTTCGACGACTCCAACCAATGAATGCAAGTCGAAATCTTTGTCCAATCCGCTGAGACAAATCCCCGCACTCATAACTGTCAAGTCATTTTTGGCGATCGCAGAAGTGTGGTGTTCTCCACTCCCGCTAGTCCATTCAACCAGCCAATAATTTTCGCGATCGCAAAAATCCCGCAATTCACCACCGCCCATTTTTAGCGCCCGCTGCAAGCGCTGTTGATCCCGCACTTTCGGATCGAAATCTTTAATATTTCGGGACACCAATTCATAAACTGTTCGCATTTCCGGCGTCATCCCTTTAAAGCGAACTTCTTGAGGCAAAATCAACTTTTTTAAAGCTGCTTTTAACTTCTCAGAGGGCAGCGGATCGGCGCGCCTGTCAATCTCTTCAAACCACAAACAATGACCGTCCCAACGCGCAACAATCGGCTCAAACTGCGAACCTTCTGTTACTAAATGCACTGCTACTGGTTTCGCTACACCCGTGCGCTGTTTAGCATCAGATTCGTTAACAGGATAAGCCAGCCACGTTTGCCCTTGCAGCACGTAAGCCAAGTGCAAGCGAACGGGGATAAGGAGTTGCAAATACTCGGCCACTTGCGGCAAACTCGGCTCCTCAATTACCGCAGCAATTTTCTCATTAATAGGCTGAAAAATAGCCCATCCTTCAAAGTTGCGCGGCTGCGGTTGAAAAGTATAAACCATTGAGCTAATTCTTGTCCCCACGCTTCCCCCGCGCACGCAGGGAGCCAGGAATTGGGTATCGAGTAGCTGCCCTTCTTGGGCCGCAAGTTGGCTGAGAATTCTGCGAATATCTCCCACTGAATTGACCTCCGTAATCTTACTTATTTTACAGAACGCACTTTTAATTAAAGCCAAGACAAAGAATTGTAAACACTCTTGACACGAATGAATATCCTAATATAATATTGAGCGAGGATAGAATTTTAACCTTGTAAATATCTCAATTAAATATGCTGCCAAAGCTTTTTTCTAAGTTGGTTGTAGTGACAGGTCTGACACTTCCTATTTGGGGGTCCGCCCAGGTAGCTAAAGCTCAGACCACCTATGGAGCTACTGCTTATTCTGCGACTTCTGGCGCCACTGGTATTAGTTGGAATCATGATTCACAGAGAGGAGCACTAAACGCAGCAGTAGCCGCCTGCAATGAAGAAACAGGAGGTGCTGACGACTGCGAAGCGCTGACCTATAATACCGATAATTGTGGAGCGATCGCATTAGGCGAAGGAGGAGCAGGTGCGGGCTGGGGTGACGACAAATCAGCAGCAGAAGCTCAAGCTCTCGCCGCTTGCAGCGAACTAGAGGGTGGCAGTTGTAAAGTGAAGCTTTCAGCTTGCAACGAATAATTAAACTGATAAAAATCGGTCGGAGTTGTTTATATTTTCGCTGGTAAAACAGCTTATAAAATGGTAAGTGTAAAGTGCTCTTCGGCGCACCTTCCACTTACCATTTGGCTAAAAGTAGGGTGCTATCACAGCGCACCTTACAGTTAATCTCCTACTTCGGAAGTAACTGCATCTGGTGGCAGCAAACTTTCTAATCTATCTTTAGACCAATATTCAGTGGGATAAGCAAGTGCAATAATATCAGAGAGTCGAATCAGCCACGTAACTTGTCCGTAAGCATCGATATTTTCCGCCTGTTCGTTAGGGGGAACTATCACCAAAAGTTCCGCAAACTCCCCGAACAAATTAATCGGGATGCCGCCGAAACTGCTATTATTTGTTTTAATCCAAACTTTACTGCCTCGATCGAGAGCTTCTTGGAGTCGCTGGCAGAGCAAACTGGATTTTTTGACCTGGGATTTTTTGGCTTTCGACTTTTTTCCCATAGTTTTAAGAAGTTAAAGTAGTTGTATTGTGGATTGCAGAGTCCGTTAGACAGTGGGTTGAGATTTAGTACGATCCTCTTCGAGGGCTTCGCTAACGCAGTTTGGTATTGAAACGGACAAAAGGAAAAAGGGCGATCGTCCCGTCGCTACCCCATCACTGTACCCTATAAGAAAGTGCTGTACTGCGATCGTAATAACAATTTAATCGCAAAATCGGGAAATAACACCAGTTCCCAAAAAAGGCGACTCTAGCCAAGCTTCAAATCCTTAATCCCTCCGTGATTCCCAATCTAAAATCTAAAATCTAAAATCTAAAATGGTATGACCTACGGTATCATGTTACAAAGTCAGTCAACGATGCCCGTGTTTATACTGTGTCCAAATGCAGTATAATCGGCGGAATCTTCCCAAATCGTTTAAGTAAAACAATGGACTGGCGAAAGCTCATTCATCCAAACCCGAAAGCTTCAACAAGTCAACCAGCGGCGCCAGAAACTCGATTGTCTGTAGAATTTTTGCTGGGGCTCTTTGCTGCGGGATGGACTCAACAGCAAGTGTTAGAGAAATATCCTGCACTGACTTCGGAAAAGTTACGCGCTGCTTTGGCTGCTGCGGATTCAAAATTAGTGTCATCCATCGCTAATCCAGAATTACAAGAAATTATTGATCAAACTAGAGAATAATTGAAAATAGTTAAAAAGTTGTCGCTTGAGGATATTGAGGGAGATGTTTGGGAGTAAACAGCGATATTAAATCTCAACTTCCCCCTAAATTTTCTCTAACTCTTTCCCGAAACTCCAACACCGCCTCAAGGGGATCTGGTTGCTCCACATAATATGACTTTCGCTTGCTTATTGGTTTGGCCAAACATACAACTCTAATTTGAGGATGCGAGAGTAGATTTGCCTAATAATATCCTCAATCTCGTTGCTCTTTTGAGCCAAATCTGCATCAAAAGCACCTTGGTGCAAAATTTTGCTCCGAATGTCATAGGCTTCTTTAACCGTAGAAACTGCATCTGGATTTTCAGGAAAATGTTCCTTGACAAGGCGCCTAATCGCTTGAGAAATAGATTCCTTCTTGAGGCCATTAATTCGACCGTTGAGTGACGATTTAATCTCGTCTGGAATAGAGGTAGTTTTGTCTAATTGAGCGACAAAACTATCGACTAACTCTTTAAGTTCTGCGTTCTCATAAGCTTCTGACTGGGCGAGTGGTTCAAGGGAAGAGACCAGTCCAACAAATCGAGCACGCTCAGTAGTTTCGAGTCTGGCAGATGCAAACAGCTCCATTGATACTAAGAGTTTTTCATCAACATCAATATTAGCTGAAAATATTTGGTTGACAAGCTCCACCATTTTACTGCTGTTCATAACCACGGTGGCACTTGCCGTTGCCATACATCCACTTCCGCTCTCTTGGGTACGATCGTATACCATACAAGGTCGTGGAGTATGATAATCAAGGCGAAGTGGATGCTTCCTTGATACGGCTTCCCATAGCAGAGCCAATGAGAGCTTTAATCCCTTCTGTTCAGCTTCAGCCGCTGTCGCAAATCCTTCCACGTATACATCTAGTTTTTGCGGCTGTTGTCTCCCCAACTGGCTCTCATCTTGTAATGGTGATATACGGACAATAGACTTATCATCAACTAGGAGGCACGCTTCACCATTAAAGCCTAATTCATCTCCTACATCCAAGATGATTCCAACCTTTGCTCCGTAGGGGTGACGCTTTGGACTTTCATCAATTATTTGTCTGGGTTCAGGTTTCTTTGTGCTCATTAGGTGTTTGCCAAAATAATAGAGCATTTAAATATTGAGCGCTACCTGACAGGGTGACAACCCCGTCAGGTCTATGATACCCGAAAAATAAGTAAGGTGCCCACGGAGCACCCTACTATTTACTTATCCTCCCTCACAGGCAGCGACGTGTCCAGAATTTCCATCAACAATTCCAGCCGCGAAGGACGGCTCAACATCGGCACTAAATTCGGTAAGGAGTAATAATCACCCGCAAATGTAAAGGTTTCTACCGATACTTGTTTGTCCTTTAATTGCTTGTGGACATATTCGCACCAAGCACCAACTCGCACAATCACAACATCAGGAATTACCCCCAAACTGCGGCAGTAATTCGGATAAGCATCCACGAAGTAAGGTGAAGAGTTTTCGCCTTCATCTGTTACGATGATAAATTGCTCGACTACCTGCTTTTTAATCCGCATTGCTTCCACCGCGCAACCGCAACTTGTGCCGCCGCCAGCGTGGATGTGCTGGAAAGCGCGTTCCCAGTCTGTCAATTCGCTGCCGTTTGCTTGCACTGGATACGGCATCGTGTCAAAGGCGTAGACAAACAGTGCAGCGTCGGAAATGCCGGAAATCAACGCAGCTAGACGCTTACCTATTTCGATCGCACTTTCCATCGAACCCGACTTGTCAATCAACAAACCAGTCGCTTTCGCAATCTTGCCGCGCTTCTTCACCTGTTCGTTTGTCACCGCTTCCAGCTTCGCCGCCGTTGCTGCGTCGAAGTTCGCGCCCGCGCCCGCAACACTCGCTTTGTAAGCCGAAACCCGATCGCACTTTGCCGCTTCATCCAGCTTCGAGTCAATCAACTGCTTGACTTCCGCGTGATCCATCGCGCCGCGCGACTGAATCGATTTCAAATTGTTGATGACTTCCTGCGGCGACATCGAGTTAATCAGTGCGGCCAAAACTGTTGGCGTTAGCTGTCTGATCGCACCAACTGCGATCGTATACGGAATCTTGTACTCAACAATCAAATTCGCCTGTTCCGCAGGTGTCGCCGCCTTTGCTAACTGCTTCAAAACGAATGCCAGAGAGTCTTCCGGTGGATTGTCTTTAAACAGAATAGCATTAGCGCGATCGCTCGGCTTGACGTGCAGCGTTGCGTACAAATGCTTCATCGCCTTGCGGTTGCGGATGGCGGCGCGATCGAAAAACTGTGCATTCTTTTCCCGCGATTTCAGATAGCGAGTGACAGCAGTGCGCGCGCTGCGGGGCACCTTATTCTGGTGCCGCTTCATAAAGTCCACAATCCGCGAAACCTCGTAGGGAGGGAACTCTTGCAGCATCATAAAACCGGCATCTCGGTGTTCCGTCAGCGCCGAAGTCAGCAAATTTCCGGCAAAAACTTCCTTGTGATCGCGCACGTCGCCGTGACGTTGATACCACACTGCTAAATGACCGTAAAAAATGGGGTCTAATTCGATAATTAACTTGTGAATTTCTGCTACTTTTTCTAATTGACGGTGCGGAGTTGTGAGCAGACTGTTGAGCATTTCCAAACGCAAATCGCGCTCTGCTGTATTCATATTCATTGGTGTTACCTTCCTATTCGATTTTGGATTTTGGATTTGAGAAGTATTCAAAATCGGTGGTTGGCAGTTGTTGCACGCTAGCAAGTGAAATTTAAAAATCACCGCGCAAGTTTGGGGAGCTTTTTTTTAGTAAACCTATGGCTAAACCTAATAGGGTCTGTATGTAAGCTCTCGCGATTGGGGCGCGGCAAAAACTGCGATTTTAAATTAACTATTTCAGGGAAACTGTTTCTAATTCGATCGCTCTCAAGTCTGGTTCAACCCAGCTATTTCGGGCTTCCCAAGACATCAGCCGATCGCGCGTGTAGTAGCGAAATGGTAAATTGCGATCGGCATATTTTGCAATCAAACCGTTAGCCAGATGTACGATCGAGCGATTTTGGTTTTCATCGGCGAGATACCCGCGAATAGTTCGCACCCAAAACAGCGTTAGTGTTTCGTGATACCCGCTGTTTTTTGTGGTTTCCATTCCTTGAGCCGAGTTGTAACGTTTAATGCCATTGCGAATCGCATTTATCGCTTCTTGCTCCGAGTCATAACACAGATACCACAGAGCAACGGTTAAATGTGCTTCGTGCGTCCATTGACTTCGCGACAGGTTGCCTTCTTGGAAGGCATGAATCAGACTGTCTATCTCGCTGGGCGATCGGTAAATTATAGTTTTATTATTTGTCATGGCTAATATCTAATTGGTTTTTGAAGGATTAAATCTTCAATCCCAACACGGTTGTTAATTCTTATCCTGAATTAACAACCAAGTCTTATCGCATTAAAAGTCACTTCGCGCAAGTTAAGAAAGCCGTTGTTCATACGCAGGAGTTGAACCTGCGACTTCTATTTTCAGAGAAATGCCCAATCAAGAGCTAGTATGTAAGCTTCCTTTGTTGGGGCGCGAAGTGGAACTTTTAAGCGCCGGATAGATATAAAAAATTCAGCTATAAAAGGCAGCGCACAAGTCAGAGAAGCTTTGTTTCAGCCTCACGGCAAGTAGGACTCGAACCTACAATTCGATTTTAAGTCGAACGTATCCAGTTTGTAAGCTTCTTTAGTTGGGGTGCGCTGCCTAATACGTGCTTTAAGTGAATTTCTAGCCGTAAACCGCTTCGGGGCGGACAATTAAATCGCCGCTGGGACGGCGATCGATCACGTAAGACTCGAAGCGAGATCCCTTGACATCAAAATGATTTGCCAGACGTTCCTTAATAGCCTTGTCGCTCATTCCTGCCGCGATACCCAGTTGGTTTTCCGCCACGTCATAGGAACGTCCTTCAAAACGAATGTGAACCATTACCGATACCTCCTAGAGCAATTTTGGATTTTGGATTAGTAGCTTATCTGCTCTCGACTTTGGCTTTTTGTGAGACTTAGCAAATTGCCAGTGTCGGTAAAGATTCACGAAATCTGATAATCTTTACTGAAAGAAGCGCCGTTCTAAATGATAAGCTTGTTTGATCTTGCGGATTTCCTCAGTCTTTTTGGTTGATTCAAATCTGGCTGAACTTGTCTGTTCTGAATCCGCATGAAACTCGTTGAAATTAGACTGATTTCGTACAATATCTGACTCTAGCCGAGTCAGTTTGTAACCGAACAGTCTCGTATAAAGTAACAACATGACCATCGAGTCTATATTACAAGACTTTCAAATTGATGTTCGTTGAAATTTTGAGCAATATTTAGTTGTCAAGGTTCAGAATTTGCACGAAAAATACAGGTTTTTGCTTGTCCTGCGCTTTCCATATCTACATACTACATATATACTACATATGTGTCAAGGGGGTAGCAAAAGGTTTTTAGATAAAACTTACACGAGTGGCGAGAAACCGGGTTTTTTCAGGAAAATGTTTCGTTGCTACCCGCAGATCCGGTAAAAAACCGGGTTTCTTGGGTCAAAGCGCGATCGCGAACTGTAACATCGATTAAACATCCTTAACATAGGAAATGCTGTTGCGAATATTGTGGAAGCCAGCAGACTCGTAAAGTCCCATCGCACCTGATGAATTTTCAGCATCGACGCCGACAATAGCAGTAGCGACACCGGCAGCTTTCAGTCGATGCAAACCAGCGAGCAACATCGCTCGTCCCAATCCCATTTTGCGGAAGCCGCGCCGAGTGCCGAGACAAGCAATCCAGCCTTCATTGCGCCCGGTACGATCGCACTCTTCCACACTAATCTCGCAGTAACAAAAACTGACAAATGTGCCGTCATCAGCAACAGCAATCAAGTCTAAATCATTTCTGTAATTGGGTTTAGCTAACTCGTGCTTAAATTTATCCACCGTTAAATCGTGATGATTCCAGTGATCGATAAACGACTGGTTGAACATTTCTACCCAAGCTGCCGCATCCTGTTCGCCGGGGAACTGACGCAGCGCGAAACCTTCGGGGAAGTGGGGTTCTGGGATCGGTTCAGAAAGCGATCGCGCCATTCGGCAAAAATAGCGATCGACCTTAAAACCGCAACTTGCCAGCACAGAAATGCGATCGCAATCCTCAGCGCGAGCGTAGGTTCGCAGCTTCACGCGCCCGCCCCGCATCGCAGACACTTCGCGCATCCGCACTTCACCCCAGGCGATCGCCGTTGCTTCCACATCGCCTCCGCGCGCGTCGGGGTGGACGCGAAACCACAGCCAACCGTCAATTACTTCCCCAGGCTCAGAAACGGACAACTGAGAAAAACCGATTAATTTTTCCTCCGCATCTTCCCAAAGGCGGATATCGCGCGCTACATCTAGGGACGGTTGGTTAAATTCTTGTTGTAGTTCGGAGATTGAAGTGCCTTGATCCAGCCGATCGACTTCTTCGCAAGTATTGATTAAATCGGCGATCGCACCTAAATCGCGATCGCGCCCATAGCAGCGCCCCGAGAGATTTGCCATCATAGCTAATCACCATTTCCTGTGGTTATTTAGTTTAAAAATAGCTTGGGCGATCGCACTTTTATCGATCGGGCGGGTCGATTGACATTAAAAATCCGACCACGCAAACACTCACTGTAATCCAACCGCTACCGCCGTTGGCTGCTATCGTGAGCGAAAAACGACATACTAGAGACAGTTTAAAGTCTCAAAGCCTTGTGAATAGTAGGTTATTGGGGATGGGAGTAGAAGGACTTGAACCTTCGACCTTGAGATTAAGAGTCACCTGCTCTAACCAACTGAGCTATACTCCCGCATCTAGAATAGTATAACATACTATTTTACTTTTCGCATATTTCACCTTTTTTATTAAGTTGTTTGGTTACTGCGTGCTTCTGAATGTAACTAATAGATCCGATCGCTCCCTTGGTTAGAGATTTGCGATCGACCTTTTTATTTGTTAGCGCACAGTTTCGCAGCAGCAGCCATTTTATCGCGCTGGGCCCGCATCCCTACAGACGATCGCACCAAGGTGCGATCGGTACTCCGAAAGAGGATAAGCTGGTGTCAACTAAACATGACTGCTTGAAATGGCTGACAAAGAAGAGACTGCTGTGATTAAAGTCACAGTTCCCAAGCGTTTGCACGAAAAACTGAGAAAAATCTCCCAGCAGACAGGAGTTCCTATGTCCACTCTGCTAGTCATGGCGGCCGTCAAGGAATACAACCTCGTGGACGAAACTGAGGTTCAGTAACTATTAGTATACTCAAAGTACCCTTGAAGGGTACTATATGGTATATTTCAGGAATAGTCAACCCTGGAGGTGTGCTTGTGACTCAACATGAACTCGAAGCCCTTGTCGATGAACTCGGCTTAGTGTCAGTCGTCAGCCTGCTAGCGAATATCTGCCATAACAAAGCCCGACAAACCTTGTGCCTAAAGGGACAAGGGGCTAGCCCTTATACGGCCTGGAACAGTAATGGCTTTTTGTTGAGGCAGTTGATGACCCGACTGCGGCCAACGTGCAGCTATGACCCCGATGTAGACCCCCACGATCACTGAGGTTCCACAGGTACCAACCCGTGCAAGTACGCAAAGCATTGGTTTTAGTCGGTTAACAGCCGAGTATGTATGCTTTAACTGTTAGGGCACGGGTTGGAACTTTTCAACAGGGACTGGAAATGGAGAGGACGGGACTCGAACCCGCATCGATCGACAGCAACTTTCAGGAAACGCGCTTCCTTACTGCCCGCAAGCAGATGAGAACTGCCCCCATCTCGGACTGTTAATTCCTTTCAGTGCCTCCGCAACCCGCTGCCAGTTTGCGTTTTCAGGGAACGTCGCGAAGCAACTTTTTACCCTACTCAACAAACCCGATCGTCATTTTGGGAGCCGCTTTTCCAAAGTTTTTACGGTGCCATTCCACTTAGGCGACCTCCCCATAATTTTGCTCGCTGTATGATAGCAAAGCTCGTGAAAACATTAACCAGAATTCTCCCTTATTTATATATAAAATCATCAGCAATCCACCGAGGAGGTACTGCCCCTCCTATCCCCGCGTTATCAGCACGGTGTCTCGCTTTTCGACTTCCGGTGGTTAAAAGGAAGATGAAGGAATCGAACCCTTACAGTTACCTGTACCCCAGTTTTCAAGACTGGTTGCCAACCATTTAGCGGCATCTTCCAAGGGGTGTCTGACGGGGCTTGAACCCGCTAATAACTAGCTTCACGGGCTAGCGTCTCGACCGCTTCGACTTCAGACACCGTAAGTGGAGTCAAGGAGGAGCGAACTCCTAACCTCTTGCGTGCAAAGCAAACGCTCTACCAATTGAGCTATGACCCCGGCTAAAAGATTCACCTGTGGAGTAAATCTAAAATCTAAAATTTAAAATCTAAAATCGAATGACCCCGTAAAAGATTCACCTGTGGAGTAAATCTAAAATCTAAAATCTAAAATCTAAAATCGAATGACCCCGTAAAAGATTCACCTGTGGAGGAAATCTAAAATCTAAAATCTAAAATTGGTGTGGTGGATTGCGATCGGATTTGAACCGATATCTTTCTAACAGCCAGTTAGATGCTTTACCAATTAAGCTACGAACCCCAGACAGCAGGAGCGGTAGGACTTGAACCCACAACATTCGAGGTAGAAGCTCGACACTCTATCCAGTTGAGTTACACTCCCCTATTTTTTGTTGATTTGTGCGATTCCCTACGGGATAGCTGCGCTTCACGCACTTTGACGTGCAAGTTATCAGAGCATTGCGTTTTCTCAGTTACTAGAGGGACTCCGCCGATGAGTTACTACACACTCTTTAAAGGATGGCTACCTTTAAGCCAACCTGCCGGGTTCATGGCACTCCTCGTTCTCAAACGCCCGCTGAATTTGACAGCGTTACCTTTCCTCTCGTACTAAAGTATGTAGGCTCCAAAGATTGGGACACGCAAAGGGCGATCGATCTTAATATAAAAAATTATCCATTCAATGGAATCAACCTCCTTAAATTAAAGCAAAAACAACGAGAGTGGCAGGACTTGAACCCACAACATCCGCGTCCGAAGCGCGGCGCTCTATCCATTGAGCTACACTCCCATAAATTGGTAGTCCTGACAGGAGATTACCCCGCGTCTGCTTGTAAGGCAAACGCTCTACCATCGAAGCTCAGGACTACAAAAGCGGATGATGGGACTCGAACCCATGCGCTGAGAATGGCATACTCAGATGCTAGCCTTTACATCACACCCGCAAACCGATTTGAGATTGGAAATTTTGGATTTAACTGAGATGTTGCACCCTTGTGAATAAGCCTTTTATGAACAGGCAAGATGCCTGTTCCACAAAGAGTAGATTTTCTTGTGGAACAGGCATCTTGCCTGTTCTTAAGAATGGTGCAAGATGTGAGATTTAACAAACTTTTTGTTTCCCCAAGCGGATAACGAGGCTCGAACTCGTGCCTAGAGTTTGGAAGACTCGAATGCTACCGTTACACCATATCCGCAATTGTGGGGCTGGTGATAGGAATTGAACCTACAACCGACTGATTACAAATCAGTTGCTCTGCCTAATTGAGCTACACCAGCACAGCAGATGGCGAGATTTGAACTCGCAAGAAAGCTTTACAAGAGCCTCATGTTGCCAATTACATCACACCTGCATTTTTGGTGGCGGGGGCAGGAGTTGAACCTGCTATGAAGAGGCTTATGAGACCTCCAAGCCTACCGTGGCTACTTCACCCGCGATGTCACCAAATACCCCTGACTGGCATCGAACCAGCACTAACTAGATCCTAAATCTAGCGCCTCTACCAATTGGGCTACAGGGGCAAAACCGATTTGAGATTTGAGATTTGAGATTTGAGATTTAATAAAACCTCATACCCCTGACAGGCCTCGAACCTGCAAAAAACACTCGTTCTAAGCGAGTGATGTTTTCCAATTACATCACAGGGGTAAAGTCGGGATGGTTGGATTTGAACCAACGACTCCATGCTCCCAAAGCATGGCTTCTGGCCGCTGAATTACATCCCGTTCATGCTCCTGGTGAGACTCGAACTCACACTCAAAATAAAACAGATTTTAAGTCTGCCGCGTCTGCCAATTCCGCCACAGGAGCAAGTAGAAACTTAGTTGAAAATTTGGTACTCGGGATTGAGATTTGAACTCACACAACACAATTTTTGAAATTGCGGCCTCTGCCAATTGGGCTACAGGAGCATCATCATTACTGCTCTTATAAAAGCAGAACTCGGAAGGCAGGGTTTGAACCTGCATTATTCCGCTTTCAAAGAGCGGTGCCATACCAATTAGGCGACTTCCGAATGAATGTTCAATCCGTCAATTTTGATATTGGTAGCCTTAATTTTTATTATCCTAATTCATTCTTCAATATTTCTTTTACGTCAGTATAAGATAAGTGTCTACCTGTTGCAGCCTCTAAAATGCTCTTCACAGTTCCAGTGGCCATGTCTTTACCTCCATGCACTGGAACTGGAAGAGTTGTACCATTTTTATTCTTCCAAATTTCATGCTTACCTTTTCTACTACACTCACAGCCAAGTTTAGTAAGCACTTTCTTCAAGTGTTTCGGTTTACATAGAGGTAATAATGGATTGAATCTTACTAGCTGTGAGCTACTCTCAAAGACAACAAAGACTCTCTCGTTTACTCCGTAAGATTTTTCATCATTGACATCATTGAAGAAGAGCGACCATATCCTGGAATCAGTAGTGCCTTTATCGGAAAAAGCTGCTAATTGAATTTGTTCGGCTAATACACCTTGCTTAAAATTAAAAAGATGCGGTCTATCATAGTTTAATGCTTCGTTATAACCAGGGGGATTCTGACGGATAAATTCTGCCAAAATAGGTTCAACTATTTCAGTAGAAACTTTGGGGTATCCTCCAGTTTGAGATATAGCCTCTAAGTGATTGACCGTCCTCATAAACGCATCCGCATTAGCCAGAGCTTCTTCAGTGAAATTGAGAGTTAGCCAAGGCTCTGAATTAGTTTTATTTTGAAAAAGCTTTCGGGTCTTGTAAATGGGCTGTCTCTGGGGTACTTCTAACCTGGTAACAAACATCTCGATTTTATGGTGGTAGAGTTCATGGTAATAAAGAAACAAGCGACTCACCAGCAAGGCATCTGCTTGTTCAAGTTTGGATTGAAGTCGGATAATTCGAGCTAGATATTGAACTCCACTCGCGAGAATATAAATACCCCAATCATCGGGAAATAGATGAAATGGAAGGTAAAAAGCAAGGAGATCGGCGGGAACTGTATTGCCACCTACTTTTTGACCAAAACTATTGTCAAAATTAGGAAAAATATCTTCTATTTCAGGATGCCGAGGTATCTCCAGATTATCCTCATAATCATTTCTCTCATCCGAAGTATTTAGAATTTCCTCAACTTCATCATCAAAAGGTATGGCTATCCAGTTCTCATCCCAATTTCCGGGAAGCTGTCTTTCGTCAAAAAGCTCTGGTAATTCCTTTCGCAAGTTAGCGACGTAATCAAGAGTCATAAATCAGTTCCTAAATAGTGGGTTGATTAAATAATGTCATGCTTTGTACATGATTGGGTGCCGAGGCAGGGGTTGAACCTGCAACTTCATGGTTCAGGGCCATGCGACTTGCCTTTCGTCCACTCGGCAATTTAAAAAATGGCTGCCCCAGTAGGACTCGAACCTACAACCTAGCGGTTAACAACCGCTTGCTCTACCATTGAGCTATAAGGCAACGCAATCCCCCAAGTCAGTATCGAACTGACGACCTCTTGTTCTTCAGACAAGCGCTCTACCAACTGAGCTATCGGGGGAAATTTCAACGGAGAGGACAGGATTTGAACCTGCGTCGGTTTTACCCGATTCTGTTTAGCAAACAGGTGCCTTAAGCCTCTCGGCCACCTCTCCTCAGCGAGCGAGAACGGAGGGATTTGAACCCTCAATCTTCAGTTTTATTAACTGAGATGTTATCCGGCTACACCACGTTCTCAAGATTGCAACTGCGGATTAAATGCAGTTACAAATGGGTCGGGCTGGAATTGAACCAGCAACGCTTTAAGCTACTGTTTTACAGACAGCTACCCACGCCAATAGGAGGGCCGACCCAAGATAGGATTTTTGGTAGGTCGTCGAGGAATTGAACCTCGATCCATCCGCTTAAAAGGCGGCTGCAAAACCATTCTGCCAACGACCCACGAGAAGTGCTGACGGGAGTTGAACCCGCAATCACTTGGGTGAAAACCAAGCGGCTTAAACCATTTGCCTACAGCACTATAAATTGGCACAGGAACTGAGATTTGAACTCAGAATGCTGGTTTTGGAGACCAGAGTGTTGCCAGTTACACCATCCCTGCTTGTGGTGGCAGCGGCGGGATTTGAACCCGCATTGACCAAGGTATGAACTTGGCGCTTTACGATTAAGCTACGCTGCAATGTCACTTTCGCTTCGTTCCTTTTCAAAGTTAAAAAATTCAATTAAAAGACTGTTAGTTTAATCTTTTAATTTCTAATTTTTAATTTCTGATAGGGAACAGAGGTTAGGGCGGGATTTGAACCCGCGAAAATCGGTTTTGCAGACCGACGCTTTGAGCCACTCAGCCACCTAACCTGGGAGTCCCGACGAGGTTTGCACTCGCAATCTTCTCCTTGAGGGGGAGACGGCTTGACTTTTGCCTACGGGACTTTGACGGGAGTAGTTCCCAGGACGACATTTTCTTAGACATTCCCGCCATAAGTTAGACAATTGGAGTATACTGAGATAATTCAC